>JAILLB010000084.1 GCA_024693345.1 Clostridiales bacterium | reverse complement strand
CGTTCTCGATGCTACAACAGGTCAGAATGCCGTTGTTCAGGCAAAAGAATTTGAAAACGTGGCAGAACTCACGGGAATTATTCTTACCAAACTCGACGGAACCGCAAAGGGCGGAATCGTGTTCTCAATCAAACATGAACTCGGTGTACCTGTCAAATACATCGGTGTAGGCGAAAAAGCCGAGGATTTCCAGAGATTTGATCCAGATGAATTCGTGAGCGCTCTGTTTGGTGACTGATTATGCCTGACATTCTGATAGCAACACACAATTCTCACAAGGCTATGGAACTGAAGTTTTTTCTTAAAGACAGCAATGTAGAGATAAAGACTTTTTCGGATATAGGATATAACGATGAAGTCGTTGAAGACGGAAAAACTTTTGAAGAAAATGCCCTGATCAAGGCCAGAGTTGCAGCAAGCCTCGGATATATTGGTATTGCAGACGACTCGGGACTCTGCGTGGATTACCTTAAAGGAGAACCCGGGGTATATTCCGCAAGATATGCGGGTGAACCCTGTGACGATGAAAAGAACAATGATAAACTTCTCGATTTAATGAAGGACGTTGATGACGAAAAACGAACTGCAAAGTTCGTATCTGTCATTGCATGCGTGACACCCGACGGAAAAGAATTCTGCTGTCGGGGTGAATGTCTGGGCGTTATTATGAAATCAAGAAGAGGAAACGGAGGATTCGGATACGACCCATTGTTTCTGTACCGCGAACTGAACAAGACTTTTGCCGAGATGAATGCAGAAGAAAAGAATTCCGTGAGCCACAGGGCAAGGGCCATGCAGAAATTCGCGTCCGAATTTTCAAGGAGATTTAATTGTCAATCACCCCATAGCTAAAGCTAGGGGCTTTAAAAAGCCCTGGTTGACTAGCCTAAGTGCCCCGAGCACTACGTTAGCAAGAATATATAGACACCCATGGACGTTATACCTAATCTGTGGCTCTGTGGTGTATGGTTAAACAGTTCTAAGAGGGTAGGAACAGTGCTGTACACATATAAACCTTGTATAACATTGGCGAAGGTATTTTACCCCTCTTCGGAGGGAGAGCCATTTCTATGATAATGGCAAAATCATAAAAGGAAGGAAGTGTAAACCATGGTCTATGTACTCAACAAAAACGGACAACCATTGATGCCTACAAAAGACCATGGACAAATACGTATTCTTCTGAAGGAACACAAAGCAAAGGTTGTCCAAAAGAAACCATTTACAATTCAATTGCTTGTCTCAGTACAGCATTACACACAACCTATTTCATTAGGAATAGATGCAGGGAGTCAACACATAGGAGTTTCTGCTACTACTGAGAATTGCGAATTTTATTCATCGGATGTAGAACTGAGAAACGACATAGTAAATCTTCTTTCAACACGCAGAGAATCTCGAATAGGAAGAAGAAACAGAAAGACAAGATATCGCAAACCGAGATTTGACAACAGGAGAAGACCTGACGGATGGCTGGCTCCTTCAATCAGGAACAAAATTGACACACACATAAAGGAAGTAGAGAACATATTCAAGATACTCCCAGTCACCAATGTAATAGTGGAAGTGGCATCCTTTGACATTCAGAAAATCAATAATCCTGAAATAGAAGGTGAAGGATATCAGCAGGGAGAACAGTTGAACTTCTGGAACACACGAGAATATGTATTGTTCAGAGATGGACATACATGTCAATGTTGTAAAGGCAAATCCAAAGACAAGATATTAAATGTACATCATATCGAAAGCAGAAAGACCGGGGGAGATGCACCAAACAACCTCATTACCCTATGCGAGACATGTCACACAAGATATCATAAGGGTGAGATAGAATTACCAAAGAGCATCAAACGAGGCATGTCATTTTCAGATGCAACATTTATGGGTATCATGAGATGGGCATTTTACAATCAGCTTAAGGAGATGTATCCGAATAAAGTCAGTCTTACATACGGATACATAACGAAGAAGACAAGGATAGAAAACAATCTGGAGAAAACTCATTCAGTAGATGCGAGATGTATATCCGGGCATCCACAAGCAGAACCACTGGGATACTGTTTTTTCAAGAGAAAAGTGAGATGTCACAACAGGCAGATACACAAACTGAACATACTGAATGGTGGAGTAAGAAAACAAAACCAGGCACCTTATCTTGTACATGGTTTCAGATTGTTTGACAAAGTTATGTACAACAACCAGGAATGCTTTATATATGGCAGAAGAAGTACCGGTTATTTCCTGTTACGAAAACTTGATGGAACGATAATATCTCCAAGTGCAAATTACAAAAAACTCAAGTTAATTGAGACAAAAAAATACTACATTACAGAAAGAAGGGTGGCTCTTCCTCCCCATATCTAAAGATAGGGGTCTCCGAGCCACGTACATTGATGATTAACGGAAAACAGAGAGCTTTTCTGAGAGGGAAGGCAAATGGTCTGGAGACTATATTCCAGATCGGTAAAGGCGGTATCAACGAAAATCTGTTGAAGCAGATTGAAGATGCGCTGGAAGCAAGAGAACTTGTCAAGGCAAGAGTTCTTGAAAACAGCGGGCTGACCGCCAGGGAAACCGGAGACGAGATTGCAGAGAAAATCGGAGCAGACTGTGTTTGTGCAATCGGAACCAGGTTTACTCTCTACAAAGAATCAAATAAACACAAAAACTACAGTCTCATGATTAAAACACTGTGAGAGTCGGTATATTCGGAGGCACATTCGCACCGATTCACAACGGACATGTCAATGCAGCTCATCAATTTGTCAAGGAATGCAAACTCGACAGGCTTTATGTAATTCCTGCGGGTACTCCTCCTCACAAAAAAGCACCTGAGATGTTCTCGTCACAGGATCGACTCGAAATGGCCAGACTGGCTTTTCCAAAAGATGATGCTTTGAATGAAAAGATTGAAGTGTCGGATTTTGAAATAAACAGAAAAGAGAAGAGTTATACGTATAACACTCTGCTCGAATTCTCAAAAGACGGAGACGAGTTGGTTCTGCTCTGCGGAACGGACATGTTTATGTCTTTTGACTCGTGGTACAGATTCAAAGAATTGTTCGGAATGTGTACTCTGTGTTTGGCTTTGAGAAACAATTCGGACACCGAGAATCTAAAAGCCATCAAAGAAAAGAAGTCGGAATTCGAAAAGAAATACGGAGCGAAAATATTAATGCTTGACATGAAGCCCTTCGAAGTATCTTCGACGGAAGTCAGGGATTTGATTTCAAAAGGTAAGAACATCAGCAACTTAGTGCCCGCGGGGGTTTGGGAATTTTTAAAAAATGGAAGCAACAGAAACATATAGGGAACAAGTAATAGAGTTTTTAAAAAGTGAAGTGGCAAAACACGAATCTAAAGAAAGGTATGAGCACTCGCTCAGCGTACTTGAAGAAGTAAGTACCCTGGCCAAACTGTTTGATTTGAGCAAGGAAGACAGATTCAAACTCAAAAAA
>JAILLB010000088.1 GCA_024693345.1 Clostridiales bacterium | reverse complement strand
ATTCTTCGCAGTTGTATATTGTCACATAGTCGCCTACGTACTTGTTTTTCAGTTCAAGCGGAGTTCCTTCAGCAGCAATCATTCCGCTGTCGATTATAACAACGTAATCAGCGTCTGCGGCCTCCTCCATGTAGTGAGTTGTTAGAAACACCGTCATCTGCTTTTCTCTGCGCAATGAACCTATTGTGTTCCAGAGCAGTTTTCTCGTCTGCGGATCGAGTCCTGTTGTCGGTTCGTCGAGAATGAGTATTTCAGGGTCGTGCAGCAGCGCTCTTGCTATATCTATTCTTCTCTTCTGTCCCCCTGAGAGTTTGGCCAGAGGCCTGTCAGCAAAATCCTTAAACTCCAGTATTTCTGAAAGCTCATTGAATCTTTTTTCAAAAGCTTTGCCTGTTATGCCGTAAAGTGCTGCCCTGCTTCTCAGATTGTCTCTTGAAGACAGTTGTGCATCAAGCGCTGAATTTTGAAAAACCACACCTATTCGTCTGCTTATTGAGTCATAGTTTTTGTCAACATCTTCCCCACACACGAGTATGCTTCCGCTGTCTTTTTTCAGCTGTCCGCATATCATGGAAATGGTAGTGGATTTTCCTGCGCCATTTACACCCAGAAATGCGAATAATTCTCCTCGTCTGACTGAAAACGACAAATCTCTGACAGCCTTAACTTCACCGTACGATTTGCTTAGATTTTCAATTGTAATTACTTTTTCCATGTCTCTACCCATTTTCCTATTTGTTTTTTGTCCAAAGCAAAAACCTAACAAATTATATACGTGCCTATTAAAAAGTCAATACCTACATTGCAAATTCATTTCATCGGTTGTATAATCTACACATCGAATGAAAGGGGGAACAATGCATGTTTTTAAGACGTTCTTCCGGTGTGAAGTGGCTCATAGTTGGCCTTGGCAATCCCGGAAAAAAGTATGAAAACACAAGGCACAATGTTGGTTTTCAGTCAGTACAATACATTGCCGAAAAACTGAAAACAAAAATTAACAGATCAAAGTTTCATGCCTTGACATCTGTCTGTGATATAGAAAACGAAAAAGTAATGCTGATGCTTCCCCAGACTTTCATGAACGAGTCCGGAATTGCCGTCGAAGAAGCTGCTTCTTTTTACAAAATCAATCCCGAAAACATCATCGTCATATTCGATGACATATCACTTAATCCCGGAACAATCAGAATCAAGTCCAAGGGCAGTTCGGGAGGACACAACGGACTGAAAAGCATTCAGGGAATGCTCGACAGTGAAGATTATCAGAGAATCAAGATAGGGACGGGTGACAGAACAGACAAGGAAAGTGATCTTGCCGACTGGGTACTGGGGCAACTGACAGACAGTGAAAAGAAACTCATAACAGATCGTTTTGAAGACATCTTTTCATCAGTCAAGCTCATGGTATCCGGAAATACTGAGAAGGCAATGAATCAATATAACTAAATGGGAATTATCGAACAAAAATTCAGGGAAGAAAGTGAATACGGAAAAATCCTGAGCAACATCAGAGAGTGTCTGTTTTCACAGAGAAGATTTCCATCCATACTGACAGGACTGTGCGAGGGGGGCCGCAATGCTTTTCTCGCCACTTTGGCGTGCGAAAAAATAACCAAATCCCCCATGCTCATAATAACCCCTGACGAGAAGATTTCAAACAGAGTTAACTCTTCTCTTCGTGCCATGGGATTGCGCTCAAAAGTATACCCTGTAAGAGACCCTGTTTTTTATGATATAGTGTCATCTCACGACATAGAATTCGAGAGAATTTCGACACTCAATTCACTGCTTGAAAACGAACTTGACTGTGTTGTCACAACACCAGATGCTGCCATCCAGTACACAATACCAATGGTCAAGCTTCAGCAGTGCAATCTCACATTGAAACGCGGCCAGGAATACAGTATTGAAAAACTGGCAAGATTCCTTGATGCATCAGGATATTTCAGGTGCAATCTTGTCGACGGAAAAGGACAGTTTTCCATCCGAGGAGGCATAGTGGATATATTCCCTCCGCAACTTGAACATCCCGTCAGAATTGAGTATTTCGGAGATGAAATTGACTCCATTTTCTCCTTCGACATAATCTCCCAAAGGAGAAAAGAAGAAACAGACAAAGTAAGCCTGACTTGTGCCAGAGAAATCCTTCTGGATAAAGACACAAGATCAGAGCTATCTTCTCTTTTGAAAAAGCACTTGAAGAATGTTCAATCGGAACTTGTTGCTGAGACCATAAGACACGAAATTGCAGTTCTCGATTCAGGTCTGGAACCACAGTTTTTGGATAAATACATCTCATATATCTACCCGGAATCCTGTTCTTTAATTGACTGGTTCATAGACGATACGATTGTCGCTCTGATTGAGCATAAATCCTGCATGGAGCGACTGGCTTCATCCGAAGCACATCTAATCGAAACCACAAAAGAACTCCTGCTCCAGGGAGCCATGCTGCCCAAGTTTGCACTCTTCTCACAGGAAAAGAATGATTTCGAATCGTTCATATACAGAAATCCGTCAGTTTTCGTCGATTCATTCTTGTCCAAATCCGAATTTAAACTGTCCGGTCTATTTAATATAGAAGCGAGAAAAACAGGTTCTTTCTCAGGAAACTACGAAATGGTCTGCGAAGATGTCAGATCGTATCTGAGGGCAGGCGATGCAGTCCTGATTCTGTGCGAAAATGACGTTGAAGCAACAAATCTGTCCAATCTTTTGTCTGATGCAGATATAAAGTGCAGCGTTACTAAGAATTATTTCGACTTAAAAGACGTTCCCTTCGGATATGTTTCCATAACCACACTCGACTACAGCGGTTTTGAACTCCCAAAGACTAAATTTGCCTGCGTTTCCCTGTGTGATGACTTGCAGCTCAAAAAGAAGATATCTCACAGAAAAACACCTTCAAAAGTCAAATCATCAGCCAAAGAAAAGATTATGTCGTATGCCGACCTTGAAGTCGGTGATTACGTTGTGCACGAAGCTCATGGAATAGGAAAATACATGGGCATCGAAAACATAAAGACAATCGACGGAACAAGAAAAGATCACATTAAAATTCAGTATGCGGGCACTTCTGTTCTGTTCATTCCATGCGAACAGGTGGATATGATTTCCAAGTACATCGGAGCAGGCGCAGACACAGATGCCGTCAAGCTTTCCAGTTTCGGAACTCATGAATGGGACAGAACAAAATCTAAAGTCAAAGGCGAACTGAAAAGCATGGCAAAAGAGCTCATTGCTCTTTATGCAGAGAGAATGCGCCGTCCGGGAATTAAATACCCAAAAGACGATGCGCTTCAGGAAGAATTTGAATCAACTTTCGAGTATGATGAGACTGATGCACAGCTAATAGCGTCAGAAGAGATAAAGAAGGATATGGAGCGACCTGTCCCAATGGACAGACTTCTGTGCGGTGATGTAGGCTTCGGAAAGACGGAAGTTGCACTCAGGGCAGCTTTCAAAGCTGTATCTGCAGGAAAACAGGTAGCAATTCTGGCACCGACCACAATACTGGCAAATCAGCATTATCAGACAATAGTGACAAGAATGCGTTCGTTCCCCGTTCAGGTTGCACTACTGTCGAGATTCAAAACAAACAAAGAACTTGAAGTGTCTCTTCGTGCAA
The DNA here is from genome assembly GCA_024693345.1 of Clostridiales bacterium. GTDB lineage: Bacteria > Bacillota > Clostridia > Oscillospirales > CAG-272 > CAG-841. The sequence continues at coordinate 7,275 of JAILLB010000088.1, read as the reverse complement.
TCAAGCGCGGAGCAATAGATATTGCAGTCGGAACACACAGGCTTCTTTCCAAGGATGTGGAATTCAAAGACCTTGGCCTCATCATAATCGATGAAGAGCAGAGATTCGGTGTTGCACACAAAGAAAAACTGAAACAGATTGCAAAAAATGTGGATGTTCTCACAATGACAGCAACTCCTATTCCGAGAACACTGAACATGGCCATGAACTCCATAAGAGACATGTCTGTTCTGGATGAAGCGCCGAGCGACAGGGTTCCGGTTCAGACTTATGTACTTGAACACGACGATACAATTATTGACGAAGCAATAAGGCGAGAACTGAGAAGAGGCGGACAGGTATTTTATCTGTACAACGACATTGAGACCATGCCCAGAGTTGTGAACAGGCTCAGAACGGTATTTTCCGATAAAAATGTCGAATTTGCCCATGGTCAGATGGAAAAGGACAGACTTGCTGAAATCTGGCAGGATCTTGTCAACGGAGACATAGACATTCTGGTATGTACCACCATCATCGAAACAGGTGTCGACATCCCGAATGCAAACACCCTGATAATAGAAAATGCAGATAGAATGGGGTTGTCCCAGTTGCACCAGATAAGAGGACGAGTCGGAAGAAGTTCAAGACGTGCTTATGCATATTTCACATACAGAAAAGGCAAGACTCTGTCCGAAGTGGCAACAAAGAGACTTCAGGCAATAAGAGACTTCACAGAATTCGGTTCAGGCTTCAAAATAGCATTGAGAGACCTTGAAATACGAGGCGCAGGTGAAGTTCTGGGCGCACATCAGCATGGTCACATGCAGAGTGTCGGTTATGACATGTACGTAAAGATTCTGAATGAAGCAGTCCTGGAAGAACAAGGCATAAAAATTCCAGAAAAGACCGACTGTGTCGTGAAAATCAATATGGATGCGTTTATTCCACAGACGTATATTGAGAGCGACAATCAGAGAATCGACATGTACAAAAAGATCTCTTCAGTCATGACCGAAGAAGATGTAGATGACGTGGCATCGGAACTGCTTGACAGATACGGAGATATTCCGTCTTCTGTTGAGACTTTGCTCAGTATAGCACTTATTCGATCAATGGGGTGCAGAGCAAATATTGAAAAGATTGAGCAGATCAAAGACCAGGTCATAATCAAGCCCAAAGAAATGAACATCAGGCTCTGGGCGGAGGTATCCGCATCATTCAGAAACAGGATGACTATTGTTCCGAGCAGCCAGCCGATTATACGCTGCAAACCTGCCCAGGGAGAGCCAATATTCAAATTTGTTCAAAAAGTTTTAACAACTTATACAAAAATATTGAATCAAAATGTGTAGACTTTACGCGCGTTAATGTGTATAATACATAGCGTTATTTCGATTTTTACAAATCGCAAGTCCGAATATCTGCAAGAAAACAGGTATTCAGTACATACAGGTTAAGGAGATTTTACAATGAAAAAAAGAGATTGGATAAAAGTTCTCGTTCTCGTTTTGACGATTGCTTTTATTATTCCCTGTTTCACTTCATGTGCAGCCGGAACAAAAGTGCTGACACTTAAAGCTGATAACGGAAAAACTTATATTATAAACAAAGAGCAGTTTGACTTTTTGATGTGCTACACAAAGGCAAACTTCTTTATGAATCAGACTCTGCCTTCATCATATGACATTCCTTCATATCTGTGGGAGCAGAAAATCGGTTCGGATTCAGAGCAGACAGTTGATGACTACTACAAACAGTTGGTTGTAAATCAGCTCAAAGGCGTTCTCGTAGAAGAATATCTTTTTGACAAATACAACCTCAAGCTGAATGATGAAGAGGTTGCAGCTCAGAAAAAATCCGTTCAGCAAACAGTAACAAATCTTGGCGGAACAGGATCATATAAGCAATACTGGGGCTACAGATGGCAGATGCTCTACGAGCACTCACTTGCTTCTCTCCGTTCAACCGCTATCATGGAATACCTCTATGGTGAAAACGGAGTGGATAAGGTCACCTCTGAAGAACTCGATCAATACTATCAGGACAACTTCTATGGTTACTATGTAATCAAGTTCGACATGACACACAAAGTCGAAACAGATGAAGAAGGAAACAAAATCCGCAAGACAACAACAGACAGCGAAGGTGTTGAAACTGAAACGGATGAGTATTCCCTCGTTGAGTTGACTGATGAAGAAAAAGAAGAAAAAGCACTGCTTCCTCAGATTCTCATTTATCAGCTTGAAGATGATGCTGACTTCCAGGAACTCGCAATTGCGTACTCTGATGACTATATAAGCGTCAAGTATCCTAACGGTCTCTACATTACAGAAGCTCAGCTGTCAAACTATTTAAGCGATTCAACAGCACTGAGCGCTGCAAAAGCACTTGAAATAGGCGAATACACACAGCCCATCTCCATCAGTGATGGCAAGTACACATATATCATCAAGAGAGTCGAACTTCGTGAAAAAGCATATGAAGATGAAGAATATGCAGATCTTTTCAAAGATTATGAAGAAACAGTCAAATATGACAAATATGACGATCTTATTGAGAACTATGTGGAACTGATAGAATCAAACGATGCAGTAATTGAAAAGGCATCAATGGCCAACACATTCCTCACAGAATACGTCGATTACTACTATCAGCTGGCGAAACAGTACAGTTCCTAAAATATGTTTGGTTATGTCAAGCCTCTTCACTCTGAACTGAAAGTAAGAGAAGACGATTATTATCATGGCATATACTGTGGATTATGCCGCTCGCTGTCAAAAAACACGGGCGGCTTTTCTTCAATAACCCTCTCATATGACTTAACGTTCTTTGTCATACTCAGAATGGCTCTCAACGGAACACATGTCAGCTTCAGAAAGAGGAGATGTCTTCCACATCCTTTCAAAAAGCACACAACTGCCGATGACAACGAAGAATTGAAATATGCTGCATACTGCTCCGTTGTTCTTGCTCACATGAAAGTCAAGGACAACATAAACGATGAAAAGTTTTTCAAAAAAGCAGCAAGCATTCTCGCTTCTCCTTTCACTTCACTGATGGCAAAACGGGCCAAAGAACAATTTGTCAAAGAGACAATAATAAAAGGTTTAGATAATTTTTCGAAATTCGAAAATGAAAAATGCACTTCGGTTGATGCGCCGGCAGAAGCATTCGGTCAGATGGTGGCAGATTTGTTATCATACAAGATGGAAGGCAACTCGCGTGAAATCGCAAAAGATATGGGACTGCATCTTGGAAAATGGATATACTTGGCAGATGCCAGGTGTGACTATTACAAGGATGTAAAGAACAAAACATACAACCCGTTTATTTACGCATTTGACTCACAGGAGAGTGCACAAAAATTCTTCAATGAAGAGTTTAACATGATAATGTCACTTGAGCTCAACAGAATGAGCAATGACTTCGCACTAGTAGACAAAATAGGAGATCCGGAATTATATGCCTGTGCCGAAAACATTATCCTGGCAGGCATGAGAAATACACTAAACAGATATCTGGAAAAGGAATCAAAATCATGAGCAAAAATCCGTATACTGTGCTTGGCGTTTCTCCTAACGCAAGTGATGAAGAAGTAAAAGCAGCATACAGAGAGCTGGCAAAAAAATATCACCCGGACAACTATGCCAATTCACCATTGGCGGATTTGGCGAGCGAAAAAATGAAAGAAATCAATGCCGCTTACGATGAAATAAGGGATTCCAGAGAGAAATACAGACGTCAGAGAACGCAAAGAAACGATTATGGTTCAAACTTCTACGGCGAAGCATACAGCGATGATAAAGATTACGGCGAATATGTAGAAATCCGGAGACTCATAGACAACCGAGAATTCATTCAAGCAGAGAGTGAACTCAACACCATTCCCGAGGCCAGAAGAGGTGCTGAATGGCATTTCTTATATGGAAAAGTATATCTGTCCAGGGGCTGGTATTACGAGGCATCAAAAGCATTCAAAACTGCAACCACAATGGATCCGAACAACGAGGAATACAAAGCCGCTTATGACTCCATGAAAAGTGAATCTCAGACCTTTGACGAACGAAGCGATAACGTTGGAGGCTGCAATACATGCAACTGCTGTTCTTCACTTTTGTGTGCAGACTGCTGCTGTGAATCAATGGGCGGCGATTTAATCAGGTGCTGCTGATGCGAAAAACAAAAAAACTTGCTCTGTGTTCCATACTGTCTGCAATAGGCGTAGCATTCATTGTTCTCGGTACATTTCTTGAGTTTATAGATGTTTCCGTAGCTTTTCTTGTCGCGCTGATTCCGCTGTTTTGTCTGGCTGAAATGGGAATCGGGTGGAGCCTCGGAGTATATGCTGTCATTTCAGTTCTTTCAATACTGATTGTCGGACCTGAGAGTTTTGCTGCATTCTGCTTTGCATTCTTTACCGGACTTTGGCCTGTTCTCAAATTCTTGTTTGAAAAACTAGGCAAGGTTTGGTCATGGGTGGTAAAAATCTTATACATAAACGCGATGTTTATGCTGGCATACTTTGTATTTACTTCCATCCTTGATTTGCCGAATCTTTTGTGGCAGAAAATACTGTATCTTGTCTTGGGCAACTTCGTGTTCATCTGCGCAGATATATTATACGGAAGGCTTTTGAAGATATATTTCTTAAAATTCAGAGATCGAATTTCAAAATACTTAAAATGAAAAGAAGGCAAATTGTTGTGCAATCTACCTTCTTTTTTGTTTTTGTCGTATATCTAATCACGGCAGTTTCGGTTCAACATATGCAGTGTAATAATCGGTATATATCACTTTGCCCGGTGTTGAATCCGGCTGTTTTTTTACATATCTTATCCTGGTGTAATCAACCGGAACCTGCCCCGACATCTTCATGTCCGAATAGTATGCAGCAATCATGGCTGCCTGTGTGTAGTCTTCCGCACTCGGTTCTTCATCAGAATTGCATTCCATGACAACGTGCGAACCGGCTCCGTTTTTTACATGGAACCATATGTCGGACTTTGCTGACTGCCTGAGAGTAAGTTCTTCATTCTGGATGTTGTTTTTTCCGCATCTGACCACTCTTCCGCTCTCGAGCACAAAGACAAGTGGTTCCGAATGCCCTGCTTCTCTCTTTTTCTTTGAATCACCATAGTCTTTTATGTATCCGGACAAAATCAGTTCGCTTCTTATCTGGGAAACATCGGAGGTTGTTTCGCACATATTGAGAGAATTAAGAACACTGTACAAATAGCTCAAATCATTATTCGCTTTTTCGAGCTGAATAATTGCGTTAATCTTTGCGGATTTCAGTTTGTTGTATTTCTTATAGTACCTTGATGCATTCTGGGATGGAGTAAACTTGACATCAAGCGGAACTCTGACTGTCTTCATCCATGCATCGGAATAATCCGGAACATCGGCATATTCAGCCTTTGTTTTAAGCATATACAGCGAACCGGTAAGCAAATCTCCGTACTTTCTGTACTTGTCTGCATCTTCGCACTCTCTCAGTTCATCTTCGAGTATGCCTATTTTCTTTTCAATTTTCTTTATGGCGTTGTTCACTATTACAAGAGTACCGCTTATTCTGTTCTTTAACAGAGCGTTTCTCTCTTTTTCTATGTAAAAAAATTCCAGAAGTTCGGAAAAACTGTCAAACTGTTTTTCCTGTTTGCCATAATGTGAAAGGTTCGTGTATGAAAACTCGATTGGGTTTCCGTGTTCATCAATGACGCAGCGAGGGGTAAAGGAATTGTTCTCAATCGAATTGATTAATTTTCTGAATTGTTTCCAGATTTCTTCACGTTTTGAATAATCTATTTCTTCACTTCCACATGATCTGAACAGTATTTCTCTTGAAACTGCGGGTGAAATACCGAGATAGTTGTTTATAAAGAACTTGTAAGCATCCGAGTTGTCAAAATCATCAAGTTTTGCTTCAAATCCTTCCCTTGTCTCTTCCATCGGGTTTGTTTTGTCCTGCGCCGGCGGAGCCTCATATTCCATTCCCGGAAGAACTTGTCTTATTCTGCTGGAAGAAAAATCCACAGGTCTCAAAACACCAATGACTTTTCTTTTTTCGCCTTCAAATGAGCACAAAATAATATTGCTGTACTTGCCCATTATTTCGCATACAAGGCTCTTTCTGCACTCAAAGCCAAGCTCGTCCCGTGCCGACATTGTCATTTCTATAACCCTGTCAAAGCCTATCGTTTGGATGCTTTCTATCATGGCGCCTGTTAAATGCTTTCTTGACAGAATGCAGAAATTAGGAGGAATCTGCGGGTTTTCAGTTTTTTCCTCAGTAAAACATATTCTGGCTGAAGATGCGGATGCGGAAACGACCAGTCTTTTCTGACCGGCATTCGTCCTCAGAGATAAGACCAGCATATCCGATGACGGCTGATTAATCTTTTCAATTTTTGAGCCGCTTAGACTCTTGTCTAGTTCCAGAGCCAGCGCCTTTGCAAATACAACATCAAAAGCCATTTTGTTCCTTGTAACAAGGCGGACAAATGTCCGCCCTGCATATTATTCTTCTTTTGTTTCTTCTTTGTTTTCTGACGTATCATCTTCTTCGAGTACGTCTTTTTTCTTTTCTTCTTTGGACTCTGATTCTTCTTCATCCGGGAAAAGCTTAGATTTGTATTCCGACTCTCCGAACACGTCTTCGTATTCGCCTATCGGTGAAAGGTCCAGTACCTTTTTGTCTTCTTCTTCATATTCTTTCTTGAACACTTTTGTTGTCAGCCACTTAGCTGCCTTCTTGTTAAGTGTGAATACGACGAACAGTGCAAATACAGCTATGGAAATAATGGACACAATCATTGTTATGAGTGTTCCTGTAGGCATGTACCTGAGTTCAACCATATGGTATCCTTCAGTTGAAGGAATCGCCAGTAAGCTGTCCATTACTTCGACTGTTTCAACCTTTACTCCGTCTATGTATGCATTCCAGCCTTTGTCATAAGGAATTGTTGTGAAAATGAGCTCCTGACCTTTGTTGAGGTATATGTTACCTTTTATGAAGTCATTGCCGTAATCCTCAATAAACAATTCGCTTGATTCAAGATACGAGAAAGCATTGTTCAGCGCACCATAGTCTATGTAGTAGAAGTAATACTTGGAAGCCTTGGAAATGTATATGTTTGTACTCTTGAATTTCAGTTCAACGGATACTGATTCACCTTTTGTAAAGGTTCCCAGTTCAAGAATGCAGTTTGTCTCGTTTGTGAAATATTCAACAAGATATTTACCATTGACATATACATCAGCTTTCATTCCGAAGTTTGCTGACGGGAAGTGATA
>JAILLB010000078.1 GCA_024693345.1 Clostridiales bacterium | reverse complement strand
CTTTTTGATCTGCTGATAAAACGGCTTAAAGTTTCCACTGCAGATATATGCTTCTCCGTCTATATCCACTATGCTGCCAAACGGTCTGACGCGCGGCTGATCTCCGTCGATTGTGGAGATATAGAAGACTTTTACTTTCTTGATTTCTTCAACGTATTTGTTCATGACTGTTCTCCTATCGATAATCTTTGTTTTTTACCCTAAAATCATTCTTGACAGTTTATGATACCTCTGATAAAGCGTTTCATCTTTAGTGGTGTCACCACCCAAATCCTTAATGGCCTGTCCAATAATCGCTTTTTTCGAAGGTTTGGAATTATTAGGGACTTCGCAATTTGTTTCAACGTCAACAATCATCAATGTTCCATTGTCATTTGTTGTCCCTTTGTACTTTTTGTTGGTCAAACTAGAAGTGAAAACAATATCTTTGAAATGGTGTCTGTTTTTGCTCAAGTTTTCAATTACCTGAGCTGTTTTCTCATCTTCAACTTCTTCTTTTGTCTTCTTCCACAACTTCAAATTGCTTTCCAGACCATTGATTTTGGCAATCATTTCAAGAATCTCATATGCTTCTTCAGGTGACATTGCATAGAATTCTCTGATTCTTACTTTTCCGTCAATTTCATCCTTACTTCTGAGCGAAGGGTTGAGCTTGTCAATTAACGAATGGACAGAAATATCCTTTAGTCTATCACTGACCTCATATGTTGCATATACACTAAAGGCAAAAGGAGTGCATTCAGTTCTGTTTAGTTGAGCAACTCTTTCCTCTACGTTATCCGCATACCCAATTTTAACCCATTCTTTAAACGAGGGATTTGTGAGTATGTAAATAAAACCTTTTGTTTTGTTCATGTCGTAACTCTCCCTTTTTGACAACAACTTTTGGAATATCCATTGGTTGAGCAATTCCTATCTCAATTATCCGTCCACATTTCGCATTGACTCATAACTACTTCGATGGCATTTTCATACTGTTCCGGTGGATACTTGTATTTCTTAAGTAAGCGTTTAACCATCTTTCTCATCCCGGCACGAGCGGTTTCCTTTTTCTGCCAGTCTATGGTGCGGTTTTTCCGTAACATTTCAGTAAGCTCGCGCGTCATTTCAACAAGCTGATCATTGGAATAGAAATCCTTGATTGCTTCAGGTTTGGTCAGTGCATCATAAAATGCCATTTCTTCTTCCGAGAGTCCAAGTTCATGTCCCTGGTCTTTTAGTGCCTTTATTTCTTCCGCAGCTTTCAACAGTTCCTTAATTACCTCTTCGTTGGTAATAAGTCCGTTGTAGTATGTTTTCATTAAAAGCGAAATTCTTTCGGAGAATGACGTTGCTTGTACAACGTTGGTGCGACGATATATGGCTATCTGCTCTGCCATAAGTTTCTTTAGTATCTCGACCACAATATTCTTTTCTTTCATTTTGGCGATTTCTTCAAGAACATTCGGGTCAAATAATGAGAATTTCTCACCTTTTTCTGTACTGTCAAAGAGATTGATAACACCTTCGCTTTGAATGCTTGCCTTAAGCAGATCATTGATTTGAGCATTGATTTCTTTCAATGACATTGGCTTTCCGCCGGTTCCGCCGGTGGTTACCTTAACAACTGTTGAGCGCACAGATTCAAAGAATGCAGCTTCATGACGCTGTGATTCATTCGTCATACTTGAGCAAAGCGAATGTGCCTGTTTCAATAACAGTGCCTCTCTCAAGTACTGCTCTTTTAACATAGGTCTCTTGGCATCAAGCACAAAGTTTGCTCCGCCTGAAATTGCTTTGGCCATTTCGAGAGGTGTTCCGCTAATGAATCCACTGAAATCAAATCCAAACATCAAATCCTTGCAGACTTGGAGTTTTTCCATAAACTTAGGATATGCTGTCTTGGCAATATCCATATCTCCATAACGCTGGCGATCTCGAGATGAATATTCCTTCATCGCTTCCTTGAGCGCTGATGCGATTCCAACGTAGTCTACAATTAAGCCGCCTTCTTTATCTTTGAATACGCGGTTTACACGAGCGACTGCCTGCATTAAGTTATATCCATGCATAGGCTTGTATACGTACATTGTTGCAAGTGATGGTACATCAAAACCAGTCAGCCACATGTCTACAACAATGGCAATTTTCATAGGATCGGAATTGTCTTTGAATTTGCGTGCCAATTCTTCTTTATGTGCCTTTGTGCCTATAACCTCTTTCCAGTCTTCAGGATCGCTGTTTCCGCTTGTCATGACAACACCAACTTTTTCCTTCCAAGCAGGACGCATTTCAAGAATCTTTCTATAAATCTTCATGGCAATCGGGCGAGAATAAGCCACTATCATTGCTTTTCCGGTCAACAGGTTAGCCCTATAGTTTTCGTAATGATCAATGATGTCTGAGCACAATGATTCAATTGTTGAATCTGCTCCAAGGACACTTTCCATTTGGCCAAGCATCTTTTTGCTCTTTTCAATGGTCACAGAATCTGCTTCCTGCTCTAATAGGTCATATGTTGCATCTATCAGTTGCAGTGTATCTTCATCAAGTTTCAGGTGAATGACACGGCTCTCGTAATAAACAGGACGTGTTGCTCCGTCAAGCACTGCCTGTGTCATGTCATATATATCGATATAATCGCCGAATACTTCGCGTGTATTACGATCCTTCATAGAAATAGGTGTTCCTGTAAATCCGATGAAAGTTGCATTTGGCAACGCATCACGAATTACGCGAGCAGTACCTATTGCTATATGTGCTTCTTTTTCGCCTTCAGCATTTTCACCGAAAACAATTCTCTCATCAAAACCATATTGTCCGCGATGAGCTTCATCAGCCATTACGACAATGTTGTGACGATCCGAGAGTGCTGTTTCACCACGTTCAAATTTGAACATTGTTGTAAAGATAATACCATTCGCTTTTCTACCTTCCAACAAGGATTTCAGGTGCTCTTTGCTTTCAGCCTGAACGGGCATCTGGCGAAGGAATTCTGCACACTTTAAGAACTGAGAATACAGCTGATCATCTAGATCAATTCTATCCGTCATCACAACAATTGTTGGGCTGTCGAGAACATCCTGCAACAAATGGGCATAGAATACCATGGACAGAGATTTACCACTGCCCTGTGTATGCCAGAATACGCCACCTTTTCCATCTGAATTAGTAGCAATAATTGCTTTTTCAACTGCTTTTCTGACAGCAAAATATTGGTGATATCCTGCCAGTATTTTTGCAGGACTCTTCCCTTCGTTAGAAAAACAAATGAAATTCTTGAAAATGTCCAGTAACCTTTCTTTTGGAAATAGTCCCTCGTAAAAGGTGTCAAACTGTGCATATGCTGTATTCTCGTAGTCTCCGTCTTTCGTTTTCCACTCCATGAAACGATCCAAATCCGACGTTATCGTTCCAGCCTTATTAGTAGAAAGGTCACTTATAACGCAAATTGCGTTGTAGTAGAAAATAGACGGAATATCCTGCATGTAGTTGCGAATCTGATTAAACGCATTTTCAGCACCAACCTCGTCCTTCGATGGACTCTTCAGTTCCATCAGCACGAGAGGCATACCATTTATGAATAGGATAATGTCTGGGCGTCTGTTGTTTCCGTTTTCTATGTATGTGAACTGGTTTACTACATAAAATGTATTGTTTTCCGGTTTTTGATAGTCGAGTAAATTAACGATGGAGGAATGTTCTTCGCCTTTGTAGAAGTACTTCACTTCTATGCCATTCTGAAGATATCCAGTAAAAATGCGGTTTTTCTGTACAAGTGTACCGCTATCCAAAGAATTAAGCTTATGTATAGCTTCATGAATTGCCTCCATAGGTAATCCTTTGTTGATCCGAACAAGAGAATCTTGTAGAACAGAATCCATCAAAGGGCGTGTGTAATCACGCACGAGATCCGGAGCATAAATATGCTCGTATCCCATGCCTTCAAATAACGATACGACCGCTTGTTCGAATGTATCTTCCGTAAACGGCATTTTTGTGTCCTCCTATTGTTTTGGTGCTTAAGTGCACCTCTATTGGTTTTTGTTCTATGCTAAACGATAATTTAGCGGCTTAAAAATTGAGGTCGGAAACGTCCAGTTCACCTGACATCAGTCGGGGCAATAAGCCGTCACGCAAATTGGCAAGGGTTTTATTCTCATCGATGTTTTGCGCCATTTGCTTATACATAGATGTGACGGCTTCATCCAGCGGCTTTAGCAAGGAAAGATCGTTCGGCAACATGAGTGAGTACTCCGGTAAAGCTTTCTTGCTCAAATGTAAAACCGTAGTGCCATTTACATAGCCGAGGCAATGGCTCTTAAATTGTTGGGTTTGAAGCATTGCAGCAACAAGAAACTTTGAAATCTCAGGAGTGTTGGGCAATACCTTTACGAGATCCATCGAGAAAATAATATCTTCGTAACCAGACAGGCTTAAGACCGGTTCAGCGTTCCCGATAACATCCGCATTTTGCGTGAGGTCTGTGTGCGCAACAAGCGTATCAAAAAGCGCTGCATGGTGCTCGGGCTTGAGCTTCCCGGATGGTACCAGCTCCTTATATCCGTCAAGTTTGAAGCCACCTTTGCGCTCGAAATTCTTGATGGTTGCCATAGCGATGGTTGATTCCTGTAATTCTTCACCTTTGTAGGAGTAACCACCAATAAATCGAGCAATGGATGATAACGGTGTAAGTTCCCAGTAATCCGGGCATTCATAGCCGAACGGTGCATATTCTATCAACCAAGCATTACAAAGCGTCCGAATTTGCTTTGATAAATTATCGTTTATCTTGTTGCTCAACGCAATTTTGTCATCAATAGCGCGAAGAATACCGGCAATTCGTTTCTGAGTAGTCATGTCAAAAACCGGAACCTGATACTGCATGATTGATGATTTATCGCCACGAGGCATTTTTGTGCCTTTAGAAGTTGCCATGGAGTAATCGAAGAATGCGTCATCAGCCAGAAGGTAATACAGAAAATCCTGATCTATTCCTTTCTTAGCCTTGAAAACTAACACATCATTTGAACATCCGCCCTTCATGGTTGCTTTCCATATTTTTTTGAAATACGGACGAATATTTGAAACAAGAACATCGCCGATAATGTATTCCTGTGTCTGAGGAACAGTCGGCAACGTTGCAGCAAGTGTTATGCCGCATTTGTTTGGCAACATGTTCTCGGTTGAAATATAGTTCTCTTGTGTCAACGTCGAAACGTCAATCTTTCCTTTCCTATACTCGCAAATATCTGACAGGTTAGATTTCATATCCGATAGCCCCCAATTTTTTTCTGATCTCATCTTCCAGCTCGTGTGATTTTGCAAATAGATCAGATAGTTCCGTTGTCAGCCTTTCCATCTTTTCTTCGAATGGCTCGCCATCTTCCTCTTGTTCTTCGATGCCTACATATCGTCCTGGGGTAAGAATATAATCCTGTTTTGCGATATCCTCTGTTGTAGCTACAGCACAATAGCCCTTTTCATCTTCCAAAGTGCCATCAACATATGCATTGTAGGTATTTGCAATCTTCGTAATATCATCAGCGGTCAATTCGCGGAGCTTACGAGTTACCATTGTGCCCATTTTACGTGCATCTATGAACAGCGTTTTGCTCTTCTGCTTTTTGTTTTTTGAAAGAAACCATAGGGAAACTGGTATCTGTGTGGAATAGAATAGCTGCGTAGGCATTGCCACAATGCACTCGACAAGATCAGCATTAATGATATTCTTCCTTATTTCACCTTCTCCACCAGACTGAGAAGAGAGTGAACCGTTAGCCAATACTAATCCAATTCTTCCTCCAGGTGCTAGATGATAAATCATGTGCTGAATCCAAATATAGTTTGCGTTCTGTGCGGTCGGTAAACCATATGGGAATCGAGGATCATCCATCAGTTGTTCACGTTTAAAATGATCATCGTTAAACGGTGGATTTGCCATAACGAAGTCAGCGCGCATTGTCGGATGGACATCATTTATGTACGTATCCGCATTGAATTTTCCAAGATCAGCATCAATGCCACGGATGGCAAGGTTCATCTGTGCCATTTTCCAAGTCGTAGGATTGAATTCCTGTCCGTATACAGAAATATCATTGATGTTTCCGCTGTGTTTTTCAACAAACTGGGCTGACTGAACAAACATGCCACCTGAACCACAACATGGGTCATATACGCGCCCATGGTAAGGTTGAAGCACCTCTACAAGTGTTCTGACAACGCAAGATGGTGTATAGAACTCTCCTGCATTCTTCCCTTCTTGTGCAGCAAATTGGGAAAGACAATACTCATATGTACGACCGAGCAAATCGCGTTCGTCACCCTTGTCAACCATATTGATGTTTGTGAATAGATCAACAACATCACCTAAACGTTGCTTATCCAGTTCAGGACGAGCAAAATTCTTAGGAAGAATATCTTTTAGTCGTTTGTTTTCTTTTTCTATTGCACGCATGGCATCGTCTATAACCATGCCGATTTCGGGAGTATGCGCCTTTGAGGCAATTTCGTTCCAACGTGCACCTACAGGCACAAAGAAGATACCATCAGAAGTGTACTCATCAACATCTTCCTCAAAGCCATCCCCTTCTTCCTTGAGCGCTTTATATTTGTCCTCAAAACGATCTGATATGTACTTCAAAAATATTAGCCCCAGGATAACATGTTTGTATTCAGAAGCATCCATGCTTCCACGTAATGCACAAGCTGCATCCCAGATTTGTTTTTCAAAACCAATATTCGCAGTTACCTTTTCTGCCATCAATAATTGCCTCCAATTTCTCTTTTTTGAAAATGATAATTAATCAATGAGTGTCTCTCTTAAAAACGTACAGTTTGGTTCTTCACAAGAAGTCACAAAGTACAAATACTTTTTGGCCCTTGTCATTGCAACATAGAATACTCTTCTATCTTCTTCGATGTCACCTGTATCCTTAGGTAACCATTCTTTGTCTGATGCATTCAACATGATTACCGCATCATACTCGTGACCTTTTGATCTGATGGCTGTGATTAGATTGATTGAATTATTATGAACTTTATCATAACTGTATTCCGAATCATCTTTATCTAATTCACGGCAATCATTACTATGTTTCTTTGCGTTTTCAATGTCACGACTAAACTTTTCGAAGTCGTCCCCATATCTAATGGATAACAATGACAAGCGGTAAAACTGTGGAGATTTATAGTGATTGTCATCATCAACTTTCTCGTAATTCTTTTGGAATCCTTTGTAGTTATTAACAACAATATCCATGAAGGTCTTTACACTATTTGCCTCAAAAGTATCTTTTAACAATTCTATGGTTCTCTGCTGACTCTGCCCCCACACAACATCCCTGTCAGTTATGCTTTGTATAGCATTGAGTATGTCTTCAAATGAATCGGGATTCTTCGAAACAATCGCATTTTTCAGGCTGACTTTGTCATCTTTTCTTAAGCTAAACCTTCCCATAGAATCAATGAGAAGAATACAATAGTCGACTAATTGTCCAACTACATATCTTTTGTATCCTGCGTCCTTAATCAGGCCAAAATTATTGTTATTTCTGTAGAAAATAACCGCTTCGAGAATATTCTCAAAGCTCTCCATCAGAGAACCGGCAAAAATATCTATGTCCTCTGCAACAAAATAGTCTTTGTTCTCTGAACTCAACAGCACCTGGTACGGGAAAATACTCGCTTGTTTACGACCAATGAGAGCTACTTGTTTGCACCCTTTGTTTTTAAGTTCTTCAGCCAGTTCCAAAGTTTTATCAAAAACAATAGATTCTGTCTCCCAATTCAGAACTTTGATTTCCGTTTTAGCAGAGGATTTTGATACAACTTTCTTAGGTACTCTATCTACGTTATTCGAAATCAAATTCGTAGAGTAAGTGACTATTTCTTTTGATGAGCGATAATTATTGTTCAAAATATAAGTCTTGAAGTTTCTATCCAGGAAATCGTTTGGATGAACTATATATTTCGGGGTTGTACCTCTCCATCCGAAAATCGATTGGTCATCATCACCAACTATGGTGAGTGGTATTTCATGATTTTTGCCTCCATTGTACCTGGATATGACTGAAATCATTTCCATGTCTAATGGGTTAATATCCTGAAATTCGTCCACTATGATATGAGTAAATTTGTTCCTGCTGTAGTTTTGATTATTGATCCTACTGAGCAATTCTTCTTTGCACCAATACTTTTGGTCCTCGAATGTCAAATATCTTTGCTCACGCATGGTTAAAACTGCGTCTTTCCAAAAATCAAAGAAACTAGTTTTTATGTTGCGCTTATCTTCTTCAGAGTGAATAGCATCTTTGCAAGCAAAGTACAAAAGATCATAGGCAGAGCTTAAGTAACTTCCCAGTCCAATCTTTTGAAGATAAGTCTCTTGATTATTGTAGTCATACACATTCATCCTGTGATTGAATCCCATGGACTTGAATTGATCAATGACATCAATCAGGTAAGCGCCAAAATTGATTTTATTTCTTGCTGTATTATACGCATTCTTGAAATAAATATGCTTGTCTATAACACCTGCAAGGTTATGACTAACAATCATGCTCTTCTCGAACTTTTTTGACTCAATTACCTTTAGTCCTGTATATGTTCTTCTTAATAACTCAAATCCATATGAATTGAGTGTTTTTACAGTGGCTTGAATACCTGAAAAAATGTTGTGGGTTTTCAATCGATGATTCAATTCTGAACTAGCTGCATTGGTAAAAGTAATGAGCAAGAAGTTCGGTTTTGTTTCATCTGCGTTATTCTTACTAGCCTCAAGTATTTTCAAGCATCTATACAAAATGGAGTACGTTTTGCCAGATCCTGCAGGTGCGAGAAGACAAATGTTGGCATCGCTTCTTGCATCGCAGAAAGCCAACTGGCTTGAATCAAGATTGTAGTTACCCGCCTTGAGTAAAGATTCAATATAATCAAAAAATTCACTTGGGGCTTTGTTGGCCACAGTATCTATTTGTTCCGTTGTAACAGCCATTTCTGAATCGTGGTATTTCTCAAAAAACAAGGCTTCATTTAGCTTTGCTACCAAATATGTCTTTCTTTTTCTGGCAAATTCACATATTTCCTCATCTCCAGCAAATTTAACCGTAAAGCCATAATTAGACGGAGAAACGTAGAACAGATACTTTTCATTAATCGCACCTATGCCTATTATTTTTTGCCTGATTCTAAAGCACCATTGTCCTTCTTCTTCAGAAGTCAGTTGAACCAGTTCATTAAAAAGTGAAACAAGATCACCATCATTTGAAAAGAACAGTTGAACTAGTTTATTGACTTCTTCACAACTATGGTCGGAATACTGAATCGAATTCTTATTGTCAATCATATTTGCCATGATAATCCTTTCCACATTAGTTTTCAGTATGGTTTGTTGCACTCTTAGGCATTTGTCTCAATCTTCATCTTCGCCTTTATCTTCCGCCATTGATGAATATGTAACAAAATATGTGTAGTCATCATCATCAATCTTACCATCTCCGTTATAATCAAAATTCGAACTGAATCCCGCCTCTATTGGGCTTGACCCGTCGATAGTATGAAATACCTCTTCTGACTCCCTGTGACGGCCATAATCATCCTCTTCTTCGTCATCCCACTCATCCCAGTCATCGTAGTAAGCATCATCTCTTATATCATCAGATGCGTGATTATTTTGTCTGTCTGAATCAATCATTTCTTCTTCATCTACAAATCTGACATCTAGTCTTTTTATTTTTCTCCACGGGTACTCAAGGTCTGTCTTTGTACAGTTCAATACCTTAACAACAGTCGCATCCAGATAGACCTCACCGACCATTATCTGCAGAGACATCCCTTCTGTCACGTGTTCATCAGGACAAAAATATGTGTAAACGCGATTGCTGTTGTCAAATTGCACCTGGCAAAATCTCAGTGTTTTGTCATCTGATGCATGCAATAAATCCTGGCAAGCACAGGAATCATCTTCTTTTTCTTCCTCTTCTTCCTCTTCTTTCTCTTCTTCCTCTACCTCTACTTCACCATCACTTTCATCATTTTCTTCATTATCGCCATCTATACTGAAAGTCAGCGTAATATGAAAATCTGAATCGTCATCGGAATCATCATCAGAGTCATCATCAGAGTCATCATCGGATTGTTCATCTTCAAGTTGAAACTTCATGTTATCAATTATCAAGTCAACTTCAGCACGTTTATTCGGATCTTCCAGTTTTTTTGACCATTTGATTGCAAAGTCTATTATTTTCTCGTTCACTTTTCCGTCGAGTGTACAATTCTTGTTCAAACTAACTAATAATTCATATAGCATCTGTTGAGAAGGGATGACACATTTATCGTTGTTTGACAAACGATCTGTTAATTCATCTGCAAGAGCATAATCAGAAGCCCACAATGCGTAGTAGATTGGCTCTGAATCAATAAAATATTGACCTTCCGAATACAGGTACTTTTTAAGCAAGGTTCTCATTTTCAGTGCATTAACTGTCTCGCTTGCTCCGATGTTCAAAGATATGTGACTTGAAATGCTTCTATAGCACACATTGGGGCATTGATTCGCATATTTTTTAAGCATATAAAGCCATAAATATGTGGCAAGCTCATTATCCAATTTAAACATCGGTATAATAATACTGTCAGCAATCAACAACAGATTATTATTTGCATATTTATCTTCGCTCTGCTTGATTGAATTGTAATAAATGTCTTTCAGTTTATTGAAATGACCCACCAGTGTTTGAATGCGTTCTTCTTTTTTCATTTAACACAATTCCTTTCGTGTTTGAATGACAGATCCAACTAGCCATACCATATCGCACATATATTTACCCAATTAAATGATATATTATTTTTGCACCATAATCAATGGTAGTTGGACCCGTTTTTTGTTAATATGGCATAAACATTTTTTACATTGAGCCATCAAAGACTGCTGATTCACTACCGGGAATGGTTTTTACCACGCCTTTGTATGTCAAACATATGGTGTAGTTTTGTTCGTCATTGGATAACGAGACACCAAAACTTGAAACCTCCTTGAGTAATTCAATAAACCTTGGAATATTATCGATATCAAATACTTGACATTGGATATTTATCGGAAATCCTTCCAAATCTCCGAAAACTGATGGCAAATAATTTGACTCCGGAATGTTCATTGTTATTTCCTGATACTCATAATCAGCTATCGATTCCATTATTTGCTTTGCATTATTGACCGCCTTCTCATA
>JAILLB010000077.1 GCA_024693345.1 Clostridiales bacterium | reverse complement strand
CTTTTTGATCTGCTGATAAAACGGCTTAAAGTTTCCACTGCAGATATATGCTTCTCCGTCTATATCCACTATGCTGCCAAACGGTCTGACGCGCGGCTGATCTCCGTCGATTGTGGAGATATAGAAGACTTTTACTTTCTTTATTTCTTCAACGTATTTGTTCATGAGTGGCCTCCCATAGATAGTCTCTGTCTCAGATATTTTGACAATGCTTTATCTTCGCAATAGATAAAGCAACCTTTTTGTCCGCGTGACAAAAGTGTCTTGTATGTGTTTCGTATAATCCTGTCACCCAAAGAATTGTTTCCATTCAATCCTTTGATTGATGCATCGGTTTTTGCCCTCTTAAATCTGTCAGTAATTACGTGGCCATTTACATATCTGAGATCCAGGCCGATTATAATGCCGACATAATCGAATTCCAGGCCCTGGGTTGAGTGAATACAGCCAACCTGTTCAAAGGAATCCGGATCAATTGCAAATCTGTCGGTTGTGAAGTTCCATTGAGCTTTAAATCCGTACTCAAGGAAGATGTCGTACTGAGATTTGTCATCCTTACTGTTCCATGGATAACAATACCCTGCTATCATCCTGGACTTGTTGTTTGTGTTCTTTTTTCTCAACTCTTCCTTCATTTCATTAGGATTATCAAATACTCTGATGTCATAATTCAAATCGAAGAAATTGTAGTTTGCTGTTTCTCTTATCTCAAGGACATCGTCAAGGAAAGCGATGTATCCGTCTGAGCCATTGCATCTGAACTGACTCTTCAGTTCAAGTGACTCGTTCTGGTGAACTTTACTGCCTAATAGTCTTGCCCACGCCTTTATTTCATCAACTCTTCCGATATCTTTTGTGGTAACAATCTGGTCCTCATCTACAAAAAACACGCTTATTTTTGATGACTTAATTATCTCTTTTATCTGGTTTTCACCTTTATTGGCAAACAATCCGGATTTTTCATTAAGACGGTGTGCTTCATCTGTAATGATGCAGTCAAATGCATTGTTTGGTGTATCAGTAAATGAACCCGAACCTTTGAACAATCCTTTGAGATAAGATAATGAATAGTTGCCTTTTATCAGTGTCTGTGAGAATGCGGCTCTCGGAGCAGAATTCTTTGTGACGTAACAGCATGAATAACCATTGTTCAGTATTTTTGTGAGCAAATTGATAGCTATAACGCTCTTTCCTGTTCCAGGTCCGCCTTTGACGATGACTGTGTGCTTTTCATCGCTGTCAATTGAATTCTGGACCAGTTTGAGAATGGTTGAATATGCAACCATTTGTTCATCTATGAGTTCAAATTCCTGTTTTCCGTTCAGTATTGAACCGACTGCACTCTGAAGAGATTTTGAAGGTTTAAGTTTTCCGTGGTCTATTATCTCAAACAGTTTCTTATTCGAAGGCTTTGAAACATATTCGGCAAGAAAATCTTTCAGCTGCTTGCCATCTTCCATAAGGAATACAGGCGCCAGCTTTATAATCTCATTATATCTTGGGTTGCAGATCTCTCCCCGGTTCTTTTCTTCGTAATTGTGAAGATAAGCACACGGAATCATGTCTATGTTTTCTTCCTGAATCGATTCATTGAAGTTCTGAATCAGTTTGGCATATGAATAAACCTGCTGTGACGGGTGCGGAACATTGCGGTTGGCTCCGCCTGTGAATGCATTTACGACATTATCTATAGGAGTGGCCTGGCATGTCTCCCATTGTTTGAGTTCTATGACAACAACATTGTCACTTTTCTCATTCTGGCCGGCAACCATGAAATCCACTCTGCAGCTTGTAAAAGGAATCTGGTATTCAACTGCAACATCGACGTCATCATCGATTCTGCTGTCTGATATGATATTCCCCATTCTGGGCAATGAATTCTTCCAGGAATTCATTTCAGCCTGCTGCTCTTTCCTGATTCCAAGCTTATTGAACATCTCTTCAATCTTTCTAACCATTACTCCGTTAGAAACATCTTCAATAAATGTCCTTTTGTTTCCTTCGTAAACAATCATATTGCAATCACCACAATTGTATTTTCCTGCGAATTTTATACTTCTATCAAATCGAGATGTTTGCAAAATGCAAACAACTGAGTTTGATCATTCTACTACTCGTTATAAAAGCTATACTTCACACTTCTGTCAGATTTTGTCTTGTACAGCGCTATATCTGCTTTCTTAAAGATTTCGGAATAGTTCTTTTCTTCTCCTCTGTATATGGCGATTCCCATGCTGACAGATATTGTC
>JAILLB010000038.1 GCA_024693345.1 Clostridiales bacterium | reverse complement strand
AGTGCAACCTTGATTACGCCTTCGATTATTCCTTTAAGCCACCCCTCCAATGCAACATTGAAAAGCGCTTCAATTCCTTTGACTATGGCAGCCGGTGCAAGCACGAAAAGACCAATGGCAAGTGCAACACCAAGTATTATTGAGATAGGCATTACTATAACCATTATGGACTTTCCGAATCTCTTCTTGAGCCATTTTTCAAATTTTGATTCTTCTTCCTCGATTCCGAGCATTTCGGCTGATCTGGTCAGAACTTTGAATGAAAGAATCAGGGATTCGACAAAATTGATGACACCGCGAATAATCGGTATATTGCAGAATTTGTGTCTTTTCTTAAGCGGAACATATTCAAAATGCTCACTCTTTATTTCACCGCTCTCCTGTCTGACGGCCATGTTGACGCGTGTGCCGCATCTCATCATGACGCCCTCAATGAGAGCTTCACCTCCGACTTTTCCTCTTCTGCAGAAAAGCGGATCATTTTTTAGATCTTTTTTGCTCATGTCAAAATATGGATTTTCCATATACCTTTCTAATTAACTACGCGTATATAATACCACAAAAACACAAAAAGAGTATGTATAAATTGTAAATTTTGCGCCTTTTTCGAAAAGAACGGAGCCTTGGGGGCCCCGTTCAAGACATGTTATTACGCTTTTTTCTTTTTCTTCGTTACAACAACCACAACAACAATTGCAGCAATCACAACTACACCGACAATTACAAGAACTATTACAAGAGTGTTTGATGAACCCTGTTCCTGCTTTTTATCTGTGGTGACATCTGTTTTTTCCGTCGTTATTTCTTCAGTAACTTCTGCAGTTGTTTCTATAGTTGTTTCAACTGTCGTTGTCTCTTCTTCATTTTCGCTCTTCCATCCCGCATAAATCACTGTCTCACCCGGATTCTCAGCAGGTGTTTCAAAGTCAAACGGAAGTGTGCATTCTTCATCAGAATACCATCCTGTGAAAATGTATCCCGGCCTTGCATCAGGTATGGGTGCTATGTATGGAGATCCGGCTTCAGTTGCAAATACATATTTTGATGTTGCTCCGACAAGTTTCAGTGTTGCCGCAAGATCAACCGGAACCCACTTTGCGTAAAGTGAAAAGTCTGTACATGTCGTCTGCGTGAATGACATGTCATATGCCTCTTCAAAATCCGCATCGTAGTACCATCCTGCAAACAGATATCCGCGTTTTTCCATCGGGAAATTGTATGACAATGTGTTGCCCGGTTTTATTTTTACTTCGTATGATCTTTCGACATCGGTCAGGCCTTTATACAGATATACAACGTAATACTCAGTTCTCTCCTTCTTAACCTGGTCTGTGTAGCAAGTGAACACTTTTTCGCCACGACCGTATTTTCCTTCAGCATAAACCTTGCAGAAGTACTTTGTGTTAGATGTAAGACCTTCGAAAACTGCCGTAAATGTTCCATCAGCTTCGGGTTTGCACGGAATCACAATTCCGTTTTCAAAATCTGTATTTGACTTTGATAGGATGAGTCCGCATGAAGTCACATCGCCTCCGTTGAGAGACTTGATTCTACCCATGAGTTCAAGTGATTCGGTTGTGGTGCCAATAACAGTTCCCACAAGTGAAGGAGCCATTTCGTATGCACCTGTAACCCTGATTGTCATAGCATCCGATAGTTCGGAGTCCACGGTAATAATCAAGCCAAATCCTTGAGAAAATTCCTCTGTCAATGATGTATATGGTGTTCCGCTTACCGGGAACTTATATTTCACGTCATTTGAATCAAATGTGTACGCATAAGCCTTAAGTTCGTTGTCTATGTAGCTGAACCCACACATATATGACTGAATTCCATTTATTGCCATCAGTGCAATTCCCGGGTCGTGTCCTGATTTTGATGATTCAAGCGAACTGTTTGAACTCGATCTGACTATTGAATCATCTACGTGCCATATGACAATTCCGTAACCATGGTTGCTCAGATTGTCAAACTTGGTGTTTTCTCCTCTGTACCTGCACTCAATGAGATAATACTCTTCCGGATTCGGAGTGTAAATTTTCAGCAAATTGTATTCACCCTGTGTGCTTTCACGAGAATACAAAGTATACTCTCCGTCTGTAACTACCAATGGATGGACAAGTCCGCATCTTTCTGCATTAAACGGATCCATGTACGCAGCTCCGTTGCCTCTGACGCCATCTTTGCCGGTATTCCAGGAACCGCCTGACATAAGAGACATGTCACCTATATAGTTCCATGAACCGCCACCTGCATCATACAGGTCATACGCACCGATGTAATGGCCAAACTCGTGAGCAACTACTCCGACCGATGCAATCTGTTTGGTCGTAATGTATTCACCCAGCCTTACAAATCCGGCATTTCCCACTGTCACTCCGTCCACTTTTGTTCCTGTACCGCTTGTATAGTGAGCATGAACGCCAAATGCAAGTTTGTTGGATGGTCTGCTTCCCGAATTTGCTGAATATTCATATCCGCCGTTGACAAAAAGGATAGCCAATTCAGTGCTAGAAATTTTGCCGTTATTATCTTTATCGAACGACTTGAAATCCACATATTCTGAAGCAGCTTTTATAGCGGCAACACGTGATGCGGTAACTTCCGAGCCCTGGCTTCCGGTTTCAGCCATCGGATGTTTGTATGGTATAACAACGTTTACAACACCATCGTTAACTCTGCCGTTGAATTCTTCACCGGCATAATTTTCTTCAGCGGGCATGTAGTAGAAATGACCTCTGGAAACTTCCAAATAGTATTGTTTCATTGAATAGTCAGTGTCAGAAAACAATCTGTCATACCACAGATCATCCATTGAATAACACCACTGCTCTCCGTACAATTCAGATTCTTTGTTAAACAACCGAGTTGGGTTATTTTCATCATAATCATTGATTCCGTTTCCGTTTGCGTCATAAGAAATCTTAAGTACTAGCAGCGGAATTGGATCCTGATACTCATAATTTTCGAGAGTATCAAAAACAAATGATTCTTCACCTTCACCATCTTCTGCAAATACGAAATTGAGCGTACCCATAATCATAAGTGCACAAATGAGGACTGCAAGAATTATCCTTGTGAATTTTCTCATAATTTTTTCCTTTCATGACAGAATTGAAATTTTGCGAAAAATTCAATATAATGCTTATGGATAAAGTATAACCTCGGCACGGTAAAATGTCAAACCGAGAAACAAAAAAACAGGAGTAAACTATGAGCAAAATTCGTTTTCCGGGAAACGCTGCTCTTGCCCCGCTGCCCGTTGTAATGGTGTCATGCGGCAAAGAGAACGAAACTCCCAACATCATAACAGTGGCATGGACCGGGATTATTAACTCACATCCTGCCAAAACTTATATATCCGTAAGGCCCGAAAGACACTCTCATGACATAATCAAAGAAACCGGAGAATTCGTCATCAATTTAACTTCTTCCGACCTCATAAGAAAATGCGATTCCTGCGGTGTGTATACAGGAAAAAAGGTTGACAAGTTCAAAAAGTACAATTTGACAGCAGAATATCCGGATAACAAAGAAGTCAGCTGTCCCATGATTGCTGAAAGCCCCGTGTCAATCTGCTGCAAAGTAGATCAGATAATACCTCTGGGTTCCCATGATATGTTTATTGCAGACATCGTAGGTGTGTATATTGACGAGTCTCTCGTAGATGAAAACAACAAGATTGACTATGAGAAAGCTTCCCTTGTAACATACACCCACGGCGGATATTATGCCCAGGGGAAGAAAGTGGGATCTTTCGGTTATTCTGTTGCAAAGAAAAAGAAAAAATCCAAGTAAAACAAAAAATGCTTTGAAACCGCAAAAGGAATTCAAAGCATTCTTAATTCTATTGACAAATTATCTGAACAAAAGTGCAATTGCATTTATCGCAAGTGCAAACGGAGCAACTATGATCAGAGCTGCATTGCGAATCTTTTTCACAAGCTCAATTCTGGTTGCTTTTTTGTCTTCGGGAAGCATATGAGCATATGGTCCTTCAATTTCAAAAGTACGTACTCTTGTTCCCTCTATTACTTCATAACTGTCATCATAAAAACGTGAGTAATCCATATGTTCACATCGAGCCCTTTGGCTCTTTTCTCCTTCTCCGGATTTCCGTTCGGTATAATCTTGTGGCTATATGTTACTACCTTTAACGGTAATTGTCAAGTCTTTTTTACAAATTTTCAAAAAAATCTTTACAAATGATTTACCGTGTGATATAATTTGACCGCAAAGTATAAATCCAGACCTATGCAAATGTGCAAATACTCATTACTTCAGGAGAAAAAACATGAACTGGTTGGACAATATTAAAAGAATAAAGAGCGAAAAGAAATTCACAAACGAGACTCTTTCAGAAAGATCAGGCATATCCATCGGCACACTTAACAAACTTCTGGCAGGCGCCACCGAAGATCCGAAGCTCTCTACACTGATTCCTTTATCTGAAGCTTTGGGTTGCTCAATTGATGTCATGCTCGGAAGACAGAATGACGCAACGGAAAACAATTCTTTGATGGAAAAATACAATTCACTTGATGATGCCGGAAAAGAATCCGTGAGATATATACTTAATAAGGAATATCACAGAGTCAAGTCCAATAGTGGTTTAAGTGTTAATGATCACAGAATCACACATAAGATTGTCAAACTCAAGCTGTTTGACATCGGAGTATCTGCAGGAACAGGTTCATATCTGTTTGATTCGGACTACAAGATGATATCCATCAACAGCAACAGAATATCTGAAAGTGCAGACTTTGCTGTCAGGGTTTCAGGCAACAGTATGAATCCGAAATATGAAAACGGAGACATTTTGCTCGTCGCAGAAAAACAGCCTGTCTCTGAAGGTGAACTCGGCATCTTCTCTGTCAATGGTGAGAGCTACTTCAAACAGTTCGGAAACGACAGACTCATTTCTCTCAACAAGGAATACAGAGATATTGTATTTAATGAAAATGATGATGTCAGATGCTTTGGCAAAGTAATCGGAAAGATTTCTTCTTAATATCACTTTTCAGAACACCGCACCGCAATCAAGCGGTGCTTTTTGTTTGCCCTCTTTCTTTGATTTTGAGTTTTTTAATTTTTTTGTATGAAACTCTTGATTTTTGCAAACATTCATAGTAGAATTACACTCGAAGTTGGCACTCTTGTGTTTTGAGTGCTAAACAAAAACCCAAAAACTAATTTAATGTATATAAATGGAGGTTATGTTTATGAAATTAGTTCCACTTTATGACCGTGTTGTGGTCAAGATGACAGAAGCCGAGGAAACCACAAAGAGTGGTATCGTTCTCGCTAGTTCTGCAAAAGAAAAACCGCAGGTAGCTGAGGTAATTGCCGTAGGTTCAGGTGAGCCGCATGACGGAAAGAACCCCGTAGCTGTTAAAGTTAAAGTAGGTGACAAGGTAATTGTCAGCAAATATGCAGGAACCGAAGTAAAAATCGGTGAAGATGAATTTGTAGTAGTAAATATGGGCGACATTCTTGCCCTTGTTAAATGAAAGATAAGGTGAATCATTATGGCAAAACTTATTAAATACGGCACAGATGCAAGAAATACTCTTATATCAGGCGTAAATCAGCTCGCCGACACAGTTAAAATAACACTCGGACCTAAAGGCAGAAACGTTGTTCTCGACAAAAAATACGGTGCTCCGCTAATCACAAACGACGGTGTTACAATCGCAAAAGAAATCGAACTCGATGATCCTGCTGAAAACATGGGCGCTCAGCTCGTACGCGAAGTTGCAACAAAGACAAATGATGCAGCAGGCGACGGAACAACAACAGCTACTCTTCTCGCTCAGGCTATAATAACCGAAGGAATGAAGAATGTTGCTGCAGGCGCTAACCCGATGATGCTCAGAAAAGGTATCGCGAAGGCAGTTGATGTAGCAGTTGAATCTCTCAAGAGAAATTCAAAGAAAGTCAGCGGCAAAGAAGATATCGCTAGAGTCGGAACAATCTCAGCCAGCGACGAAGTTATAGGCCAGCTCATTGCTGATGCCATGGAAAAAGTAACAGCAGACGGCGTTATCACAGTTGAAGAATCCAAATCTGCAGAAACCGGAAGCGAAGTTGTTGAAGGAATGCAGTTCGACCGTGGATACATTTCACCATACATGGTGACAGACACAGACAAGATGGAAGCTGTTCTCGATGACGCTTACATTCTTATCACAGACAAAAAGATTTCAACAATTCAGGATCTCCTCCCTCTCCTTGAAAAGATAGTTCAGTCAGGAAAGAAACTCCTTATTATCGCTGAAGATGTTGAAGGCGAAGCTCTCACAACAATCATTCTCAACAAACTCCGTGGAACATTCAACTGCGTATGCGTTAAGGCTCCGGGATTCGGCGACAGACGTAAAGAAATGCTCAGAGATATCGCAATCCTTACAGGCGGTGAAGTAATCACAAGCGAACTCGGTCTCGAACTTAAAGAGACAACTCTTGAACAGCTCGGTAAAGCTCGTCAGGTCAAAGTCAACAAGGACAACACAACAATCGTTGACGGCGCAGGCGACTCAAAGGCAATCAAGGATCGTATTTCACAGATCAGAGCACAGATTGCAAAATCCACAAGCGAATTCGACAAAGAAAAACTTCAGGAACGCCTTGCAAAACTTTCTGGCGGCGTAGCAGTCATCAAAGTAGGCGCAGCAACAGAAGTTGAAATGAAAGAAAAGAAACTCCGTATCGAAGATGCTCTCAACGCAACAAGAGCAGCTGTCGAAGAAGGAATCGTTTCAGGCGGCGGTGTTGCATTCCTCAACACAATCAAGGACGTAGAAGCTCTCTATTCAAAGACCGAAGGCGATGAACTCACAGGTGTTAAGATTATAGTGAAAGCTCTCGAATCTCCTGTTCGTCAGATTGCAGTAAACGCAGGATTTGAAGGTGCAGTAGTTATAGACAAAATCAAGAAATCCAAGAAGATGGGATTCGGCTTCAATGCTGCAACAGAAAAATATGTTGACATGTTCGAAGCAGGAATCATCGATCCTACAAAGGTTTCAAGATGTGCTCTTCAGAACGCTGCTTCAGTTGCATCAACAGTTCTCACAACAGAAGCACTTGTTTACGAAAAGAAAGAAGAACCAAAAGCTGCTCCGGCACCTGCTGACGGCGGCATGGGCGGAATGTATTAATTCTAAGCACAAAGCTTTATACACGGGCATCCGACAGGGTGCCCGTAACTTTTTTCTTTATTTTTTGCTATCGTTGTGCTAATATATCATTGTATTTTCCGTGACAGTATTCGGAGAACGTATATGAACAAAGAAGAAAAAACAAATGTGATGCGAATACTCGATTCAAAAAAGATAGTCTATTCGACACACACATATGTAGATAGTGATGCAATTGCAGCAGGGGATGTTGCAAAATTTCTCGGGCAGGATCCGGACAAGGTATTCAAGACCCTTGTTACTATAGGCAAAAGCAAACAGCACTACGTTTTCATGCTTCCCTCTCTTGAGGAACTTGATCTCAAAAAAGCTGCCAAATCCGTGGGTGAAAAGTCAATTGAGATGATAAAATCCAAAGAACTGCTCCCAACGACAGGATACATACACGGAGGCTGTTCTCCTATAGGCATGAAGAAGTATTTCAAAACAACAATTCATGAGTCTGCAAAAAACTTTGACACTATTCTGTTTTCAGGCGGAAAGATAGGGTATCAAGTGGAGACAAGCACGTCTGAGCTGGAAAAAGTCATACCCGTTTCATATGCAGACATTACTAAAAACTAACAGAGGTTATATATGGACAAAAGTGTAAAAATAAAAGGAAAAGAGAAATTTTTCTACGGCATGGGCGATTTGTCTGCCAATATTTTGCTTGCCGCATTTTCGTTTTATTTATTGTTTTTTATGGTCAGTATCGGAGGCCTCAAACCCGCTCTTGCCTCGCTGGTCTTTCTTGTAGCGAAGTTTTGGGATGCAGTTACTGATATATGGATGGGCAGGATAAGCGACAATACAAAAACCAAATTCGGAAAAAGACGAGTATACATGATATTCGGAGCCATTCCGTTCGGCCTCATGTTCATCATATTGTGGCTTTGTCCGTTCTCGGTAGAAACTTCACAATTTGTTAAGTTCATTTATTATCTCTTTGCATACTGTCTGTTCAACACAACATACACAATTGTTTACGTTCCGTACAATTCCCTTACAGCAAACATTACAGACGACTACGATCAGAGAAGCAGTCTGACGACAACAAGAATCGTATTGGCAAATGTAGGTTTGATACTCGGAGCCGCACTATTCGGTCTGTTTGCGGGCGACAACACAATATTCTCGGACATGTTTATTGAAGCAGGATACAGCCAGTTTGATGCAATCAAGAATTCTTATCTTGTATCCAGTGCAATCTTCGGAGTAATAGCAAGCATCACCATGATGATTTCCGGCATTAATGTCAAAGAGAGATTTACAGGCGACGAAGAAAAAAATCCATATGGGTTGTTCAAAACCATTGGTCAATTTGTCAAACTCAAGGAATTCAGATATACAACTGCATATTTCCTCACAAGCATGCTTGGATTCGATATAATACTTGCCCTGTTTATGTTCTATATTCAAGACAGTCTGGGATATGCACCGGATGGAATCCTTTCCATGATATTTGTTGCCATCCCGCTTCTGGTTGCGATGTCGACATCAGTTGTATGGGACAAACTGTCAGCAAAAAAGGAAAAGCACAAAATATATACTCTGTCCGTTATACTAACATCCATCGGATTGATAATAGCCCTGCTTGTTCCTGCTTTCACAGGCGAAATGTACCAGACAACAGAAGCATCAATGGGAGAGTTGTTCTCATCTAGTACATCGATATTCTTATTGATAGCAGTGTTCGTCGTAGGTTGTGGAATGAGCGGCGTTCAGATATTGCCATATGCATCCATTCCTGATATAGTTGAGCTTGATGAATATACATACGGAATAAGAAGAGAGGGTGCATATTATGGTGTACAGAGTTTCATATACAAACTCTCAAACGGCATTGCGCTAGCACTAGTATCACTTCTTCTCCAACTGTTCCAGTACAGAGAAACACCATTCCTTGATGAAAATACAGGCGAAGTTGTATACACATACGTTCAGCCTCTGATTGCTCAGAATGCGGTAAGAGTTATATTCTGTGTATTGCCTATTCTCATATTCACAATTTCCATCATATGTGCTTTCAAAGCAAATATGGGCAGAGACAGATTCAATTCCATAAAAGAAGAATTGGCAAAGAGAAAAGAAAACAAAGAGAACAAATAATTACAAAGAGACATCAAGTACAACAGGCACGACCAAAAGTCGTGCCTGATTTGTATTTCGCAGTTATTATCAAAGCTTTAATCAGTTGTACTCTACTTCGAATTCGAACTTTCCTTCTGAAATCTTTCCGTTAGATTCAACTG
>JAILLB010000028.1 GCA_024693345.1 Clostridiales bacterium | reverse complement strand
CCCTTACTATTTATGTTTTTTTGCTATTATTTTTTGTTGGCTTTCATTTCTTTCTTGTTTTCATACATTTCGGCATCTGCTCTCTGCATTACGCCTGCTACATGTTCATCAGAATTGGGGTCGTAAACAGCATATCCGACTGCTGCAGATACGCGTTCCCAAGGTGACAAAGAATCGTTGGATTCGTTTTGTTTGAATAATTCTTTAACCTTTGTGACCAATTCTTCTCGATTCTCAAATTCACCATCTTCAAGAATTACTATGAATTCATCACCGCCTACGCGGTAAACTGACATTGGATTGAATACCTGGCATGCGATGTTGCAAACCGTCTGAATACTGATGTCGCCTTTTTCATGACCATAGTTATCATTAATGCCTTTCAGGTCATTCAAATCAAGCAGCACGATTCCGTATTTACATTTATGCTTGCCGGGAACACCCGTGACTTCATGAGTGGTTCACAGATGTCTACAATAACTTTTTGAACATTGGATAAGCGTTCAGAATCAATTTCAACTGCAACAAGTTTAGATACATCTATCGAGTAACGCTCGTAATGCTCAATGACAACGTCATACATTCCTTTGTTGTATATCGCTATTGCAACGACACCAACAACGATACCTATGCATATAATTATCAGGGCTGTCTTCTTAATCAGGGATAGTTTCATTTTTTACTCCGAATTTGGATTTTGGATGAGTTGCAAATTAACACCACGCTCCACGTTATATCAAAAAAAGGGAATATCAACAATGTATTAAATGTGCAAAAAAATATAATAAATTTGTGCAAAAAAACAAAAAACCTCTTTTGTCATAATGAACAAAAGAGGTTTTTGTGGTGGGAGCGGGTGGATTCGGACCACCGAAGTCGATAGACAGCAGATTTACAGTCTGTCCCCTTTGGCCACTCGGGAACGCTCCCATATTGTTAGTGAGGCAACCGAAAGGCCGCCTCACAATTGGAGCTGGTGATCGGAGTCGAACCAACAACCTGCTGATTACAAATCAGCTGCTCTGCCATTGAGCCACACCAGCAAAAGCGCATTCTTTCTTGAACGCGTCAATGATTATATCATAGCAATTTTCACTTGTCAACAACTTTTTTTGGTGTTTTCAATTGAACAATGCATAGATGTAAACTTCGTCTTTTCCCTCTGCGGAATAAGTGTTGAAATTAAAAGGAATTGTGCATTCTTCATCTTCGAAAAAAGAAATACTCTTGCCGTTTGTATCTATGCCTATTTCGCATCCTTTTGGAATTGAAAAATGTGATTTTGACTCTGTTTCCTTTCCGGGGTTATACACAATGTAAACTCCAAAGGTATCACTCAAATCAGGAAGAGAAGAGAACAAAGGTTTCTTCTCATCAAGGTAATTAAATTCTCTGACGAGAAATTGTGTTTTATCATTTTCATTTGATGAGTCTCTGTAGTAGTATTCGATTTTGCTTACCAGTTTTGACTCATCATCGATGTAATAAACGGATCCAAGTTTGCAACCTGGTTTTATTCCGAGGCTTTCGGCCTGATTAAGCACCTCTGTACTAGGCTCAGCCTCATAACACACCTCAGTCACACCATTAGTTTTTTTGGAATACTTCTGGTAATATGTGCATTCATCAAATACTGACTTGAAAACCATGTATTTTTCAACGTATTCAGCATATGTTCCGGATGCCTGAAGAACAGCAAACAGTTTCTCACCTTCCTTGAGATAAATCTCTCCTTCGTAGGCATATAAATTCACATTTTCATGCTGTTCAAAAACATTGAAGCTTCTCTCGTCTTGGCTGTTTTCTATGTAGATGCCATAACGATATGAAACACTGCCTGCGACATAGTATGTAAGAGTTTCTATATATGCAGGGTTCTTCACCAGTACCGAACGAGGCAGATTGTTTTTGTTGATGTCATTGAGGGATACGGCAATGCCCGGAAGGCATGATGAAAGAACGCCTACAATAAGGCAGAAAATCACGATTGACAAAATGATTCTATTTCGCATTGCAAAATCCTCCAATGGCCACACACATAATAATTTTACCACAAATGAAAAACGAAATAAACAATTGTTTTGCGCGCTTTTATGATTTATAATTATATTTCAAAGATATACGTAAAAAAGGAAACTATTATGAAAAGAACTGCTGTATTGGTTTTGTCACTGTTGATGGTTGCATCTTTGATATGTTCGGTAGTTTCGTGCTCACCGACATCAGAAAAAAACACAGAAACAACAGATAACACCGGAACAACTGATAACAAAATACATCACGTGGTGATTACGTTTGAAGGATATGGTGATGTGTATTTTGAACTTGATGCCAATGAAGCACCAATCACAGTTGATCACTTTATTAAACTCATTACGAGCGGAAGCTATGACAATTCATATGTCAACAGGCTTCAGTCCGGATTCGTTTTGCAGGCAGGATACGGATGCACGGATAATTCAACCATCAAGGGTGAATTCAAGAGCAATGGTGTGAATAATACCATTTCGCACAAAAAGGGTGTTCTTTCTATGGCAAGAAGCAACAGCAAAGACAGTGCATCAAACCAGTTTTTTGTAATGCTCGGTGATGCAACCTATTTGGACGGAGAATATGCTGCATTTGGTCATTGTACCAGCGGATTTGAAGTAATAGAAAAAATAGCCAAGGATTTGGCGGCAAAGAAATTGTATGCAGATACAGTGTACTACTTCCTTAAACCGGAAGCATACATAAAAATGACATTGAAAGTTATAAACTGAGGAGGCTGACATGGGTAATATACCAACACCGCATATAAAAGCAAAACCCGGCGATTTCGCCAAAGTGGTATTGATGCCGGGTGATCCCAAACGATCGGAGTTTATAGCCAAGACATATCTTGACTCACCTGTATTGGTAAACGATGTAAGAGGTGTTCACGGATATACAGGAACTTTTGAAGGAATGCCGGTATCCGTAATGGCTTCCGGGATGGGAATTCCTTCCATAGGAATATATAGTTATGAACTATTCAACTTTTTCGGAGTTGATTGCATCATAAGAGTTGGTTCGGCAGGTTCTCTGCAGAGAGATGTCAAAATAATGGATCTGGTTCTGGCTCAGGGAGCTTCAACCAATTCGAACTACGCAAATCAATTCGGATGCCCCGGAACATTTGCTCCTTTGGCTGATTATGGTTTACTGAAAATCGCAGAGAGTGAATGCAAAAAGATGGGTATTAATTATCACGTCGGCAATGTATTATCTTCTGACACATTCTACAATGATGATGTGACGGCAAATGAAAAATGGGCCAAGATGGGTGTGATGTGTGTTGAAATGGAAGCTGCATCTCTGTACATGAATGCAGCGAGAGCAAAGAAAAAAGCTCTTGCAATACTTACTGTTTCAGACAGCATAGTTACCGGAGAATCAACAACTTCGGAAACAAGAGAAACAAAGCTCAGACAAATGGTGGAGGTTGCTTTAAAAGCCGCAAAATCAGTTTGATTTACTCCACTCAAAGACAGGAGGCTTAATGTGGAACCTACTTTCGGATATGTAATCCACTTTGATATAGCAGCATTTGTAATATGTGCCGTAACTTTTGCGGTCATATTGTTGCGCCGTGACTACAAAAAACCTGAAAACAGGTGGATGATTGCGGTTCTTGTCAATAGCATGTTTTCTGTCATATTTGACATTTTGAGTGCGTATTCTATTGACTATCCGTCAGTATTCTCGCATGACTGGGCATACGCTTTTACGTACCTGTACTACTTTTTGCACGCGACACAGCCTGTGATTCTTTTCATGTTCAGTTACTACTTCATCGGAGGAGATGCTGCAACATTAAAGAAACGACAAAAATTGGTCATGCTCCCGTATTTGATTATAATTGCATTGATGATTGTCCAGCTCCCGACTAGTTTTGTCTTTTCCGTCAGCGAAGGGACAAATGCTTATTCAACGGGAATAGGTTATTACATAGTGTCAGTGCTTGGTATATTCTACATAGCGGCCAGTGCATTGATGTTCAATAAGAAGACTGCCGTGGCATACAACAGAAGAATACTGATGCCTGTGATTGCAATCATCGCCGTGTTGTCGATGTGTGTTCACTTCTTCTTGCCAAAGTATCTTTTGGAGTTATTCATCCAGTCAGTGCTGTTCCTGATGATAACCATATTGGTTGAGGGCAGTGAAAATTTATATGACCAAAGGAGAAAAGTATACAATTATCTGGGCTTCAGAAATGATGTGAAGTACTTGTTCAAAAAGAAAAATCCCGTATCGAGCATGATAGTGATAAAGAATCCTGAAATAACAGGAATCACATCAAGATACGGAAAAGCAGTTTCTGAAGAATTGATTGGCGAGATGATTGACACAATAAACGAAATTGCTCCGAATTCCATAATGTACAATCTTGAAAACGGAAAAATTGTGCTGACACACAGAGATTTTGCCAAGACCAATATAGTTGATGACTACAAGGCGTTAAAATCCAGATTTGAAGAACCATGGAATGTAGACAAGTACACTTTCAATCTTAAAAGCAACGTGGTGCTTGTAAATATTCCTGAAGATTTTCATTTAGAGGACCAACTGACTCAATTCGTCGAGAGATATGATGGTTTTGAGTCAATGGGTGATGTAAAACGAAATGTTGCTGTCGGAAAAGCTTTACTCAGAGCTCTGGACAATGACAGTTTCTTTATGACATATCAGCCGTTGTATAACGTAAACACCGGTAAGTTTGACAGAGCAGAGGCATTGGTCAGACTTATAGATGATGACCTTGGTTTCATTCCTCCTGATGAATTTGTAAAGGTGGCAGAACAGGATGGTCTCATGCTGGATCTGGGTGAATCGGTTCTGAACAATGTCATGAGATTTGTTCATGAGAATGATGTTCGTTCATTAGGAATTGAGAAGGTAAACATAAACCTTTCACCAACTCAATGCTCATCCAAAGGTTTTTCAGCACATCTCAAGGACCTTATAGACAAATATGGAATCGACCCATCGCTTTTGTGTTTTGAAGTCACGGAGACAATGGAATTCAATGACACAGTTTCAATCAAGTATCTCATAAGAGATCTTCATGAAATGAAATCGAGCATAGCTCTGGACGACTTCGGAACCGGTTATTCAAACCTTGTTAACATAATCGGGCTCGGTTTTGATGAAATAAAGATCGACAAGAGCATCTTGTGGAATGCAAACCAGGAAAACCACGGAGATATCCTGATTGCACAGATAATAGGAATGGTGAAACAAGTGGAAAAAGAAGTGGTTGTTGAAGGTGTTGAGACTATGGAACAGCTCGACAAACTCAAACAGCTGGGATGCAGTCACTGTCAGGGATTCTTGTTCAGTAAGCCTTTACCTGGAAACGAGTTTGTGCAATTTGTGCAAAAGAAAAACTGACAACAATACATAACAAAGGCATGGCGAAAAAGCCATGCCTTTTTGACATTAATCAAACAGTGCAGTAGACAGATATCTCTCACCCGTGTCGGGCAATACGACCACAATATTCTTGTCTTTGTTTTCGGGTCTTTTTGCCAGTTCAGATGCGGCCCAGAGTGCGGCGCCCGAGGATATGCCCACCAATATTCCGTCTGTTCTCGCAATTTGTTTTCCTGATGAAATTGCATCTTCATTTGTGACCGCAACTATCTCGTCATAAACAGATGTGTCTAATACATCAGGTACAAAACCTGCACCGATACCTTGAATCTTGTGCGGCCCGGATTTTCCCTGAGATAACACCGGGGAACTGAACGGTTCAACAGCAACAACTTTCAGTCCGGGTATTCTTTCTTTAAGGTATTTGCCTGTGCCTGTCAGTGTTCCTCCTGTTCCGACTCCGGAAACAAGAATGTCTACCTTTCCATCAGTGTCTTTATATATTTCCGGTCCGGTTGTCTCATAGTGCGCTTTGGGATTTGCCGGGTTTACAAACTGGCCTGCAATTATAGAACCCTTAATCTGTTCATGCAATTCTTCAGCCTTTGCGATTGCACCTTTCATGCCTTTACTTCCGTCGGTGAGAACGAGTTCTGCGCCATATGCCATTATGAGCTTTCTTCTCTCCATGGACATTGTATCGGGAAGGACGATTATGAGCTTGTAACCTCTTGATGCTGCAATGGCTGACAGACCGATTCCGGTATTTCCGGATGTTGGCTCTATTATTGTGCCGCCCGGTTTTAACAGACCTTTTGCTTCTGCATCATCAATTATAGATTTCGCAACTCTGTCCTTTACGGATCCTGCTGGATTGAAGTATTCAAGTTTTGCTAATACTTTCGCTCCAAGGTTATTGGCTTTTTCAAAGTTTACAAGTTCCAGAATAGGAGTGTTTCCAACCAATTCAGATATTGATTTATATACTTTGTTACCCATGTTGTCCTCCCAAAAATATTGCGGTATATATACCCACTTGTTTAGTGGGATTATATACCGCTTTTTTTAAAATGTAAATACCAAATCTGTTTTATATGAAGAATTTCTTTTTAAGTTTTTCAACAATTGATTTGCTTCTGAATATTACCCACACAACAATTGACAGAATAAACATGGTTGCAAATGGATAAAGAGACCACAGAAGGACAATGTTTTCTTTTACAAGAACACAGAGAAGTATCTCTATTACTATGCACAGAATACCTGAAAACAGCATTGATACAGATACCAGTGTTGGAACCTTTATAAGATGCTTGCGGCATAGTATTGCAATTATGATGGCAAACACTGTTACGACGGCTACCAAAGGGAGTGCAAATATCAAGAACCACTGTCCCTGGGTCATGTAGTTGATGAACATCAGAAATGCTTCAATATCTAAACCAATTACCACAATCGCCAGTACGGGTTTCTCTTTCAGCATCACAATCGATGCCACCATTACATAAAAGGTGAGCAGGGAAGATATTACATAAAGTGACCACGTCAATTCATGATTTATTGTGAGATTGGAAATCAACGTGATTAAAAGAGGCAGAAGCAGTACAAGTCCTACCACAACCATCGCTGTTCCTTTGCCTATTTTTAATTTGGGCTTTTTTTGGTAAACAGGATAAGGAGTATCAAACGTTTCGGTCTGTTCAAAGGGAAGAACAACAGGAGTATTGCAAAGCGGGCATTTTTTTGCTCCGGGTTCCAGCTCCACACCGCATTTTACGCAGTAAGCCATATTAATCTCCTCCTTCTTTTTCATTGTTTTCTATAAGCACATGAATGCCTGATTTAACGAGTTCGGTGAAGAACAGTCTTTCAAGTTCATGGCTTTCGATGTTACTTGTGAAGTTGAATCTCATTTTATCTCCGTAAGATATTGCAGAGCAGTTGTATGCGGAATTGGAAAGAATTCCGAGATTAAAATCAAGGTGATCTACATAATCTGCCATTTCTTTAGGCAATGTTTGCATGCCGAGGTTTGAAATTGCAGTACTTGATGTGCGCTCTGCCACCCTATTGTAAACGAGTTTCATCACAATATTTTTTAAAAACAGCGGCACCACTCTCAGAATCGGAGATTGTTCTGATTTGACATTCTTTGTTATCATGGCGCGTAGATTCTTCTGAGTTGCCCACAGTTTCATCTGGTGGCTTACTGACTCGGTGAGTTCTTCCATTGAGTAAACACCTTCATTTGGATCTACACCTACGCATGCAACAAGAGAGAAGTTTCTGAGTGTTTTTGAATCAAAGAACTTTCTCAAATTAATCGGAACATTAACAGCCACCCTCTTCTGCCTGCCGGCTTTCACTCCGGATTTATTTTGCAGAGTTATGATGGATTTGATCATGACAGAAGTGATATACGAAGTAATGGAAACATTGTATGATTTTGCAACTCTGTGAATGTCTTCAAGGTTGATGATTCCTGTTATAATGTTCTGGTATCCGTCAGGTTCTTTTTTGCCCTTTATCTTATATGCGACCTTCTCATTTCTGGGCTTTGTGTAGTCGCCTTTGTTCTTGACAAAACTGTCTTCTATCTCTTCGGGTACGGGACGGTCATATCTGTCTAAAACACCGTCGTTACAGGAAATATCGGTGTTATACTTTTGTGTTATATATTCCGCGACAAGAGTTTTTAAGAATATTAGGGCTCCGGTTCCGTCGGTTAAAGCATGGAATACTTCTATCGAGATTCTTTTCTTGTAATAAAGAACTCTGAACGCACATCTGCTTATTTCCTTGCTCTTCATAATCTGACAGGGATATGGTGAATCCGGTATCGGATCCGGAATGGTATCTATTCTCTCAAGATAGTACCAGAATACCCCGCGTCTTAATCTGACCGCAATTGAAGGAAATCTTGATGCAGTTACTCTGGTGGCACTCTTAAGTATTCCTGGGTCAATGTCTTCTTTTAATGTTGCTGAAATTCTGAATACATTGCTCCATTTTCTGCTCATCGCAGCAGGGAATATTTTACCGGCATTGTCAAGAGCGAGCCAGTTTTTGCTCTCATAAGATTCGGTGACACTTTGAATCAAAGACTTTACTTTTTCCAGATCGGATTCGGATTCCTTGACCCCAAAGAGCACATACGCATGCCACATTCCGTTTCTTACGGTAATACTGCACCTTGAACCTGACTTTTTCAGTTTCTCACACATGAGCATGGAGTCACTCAAAAGCAGTTCGTCGCCGCCTACAAAGATTCTTGAATCAGGGAGTCCGGAAAGATTTCCGAACACAGGGGAAACATACGAATGTTTCAGTTTTTCACCTGCATACATTTTTGCCTGATCCAACAGGTGTTTTGTTGTAAGAGATGGATCTTTCTGGGAGTTAAACTCGTGCGAAGACAGAGAACATGTAAGATCAACCCATGGTGAAAAAGCGATTATATACCCGGGAAGAGGTTC
Organism: Clostridiales bacterium; assembly: GCA_024693345.1. Lineage (GTDB taxonomy): Bacteria > Bacillota > Clostridia > Oscillospirales > CAG-272 > CAG-841. The sequence goes on along the minus strand of JAILLB010000028.1, from coordinate 56,911 downwards.
TCCGTTATCTCTCAGCAGCATGGAAAGGGAATAACAAAGACCACCGCCTGCGGATTCTCCGCAGAGAACAATTTGTCTGCTCTCATATCCACAAGAGAGCATATACCTGAATGCTTCATAAACATCTTCAACTGCAGCAGGGAAAGGGTTTTCAGGAGCAAGTCTGTATGCGGCGGTAAAAACGTCTGCTCCCGTCATGTCTGCCAGAAGCGAACCAAAGCCTCGGCAATAATCGAGGCCTCCGGTGGTGTATCCGCCACCATGGAGATAGAGAACGGCACCCTTGCTCTTTACACCTGAAGGGTGAATCCATTCGCCTTCGAATTTGTCGAAGCTGTGTTGTTCATATGTGACTTTGCTTTTTCTTTGCCTGGACATTAAAAGTCCGAGCTTGTCCTGCGCGTCCCTTGAAAGCTGTACCGAAATGCTGTTGATTGCATTTTTGGTCAACTTTAATTCTGAACGCAATAAAGATGTTTTTAAACTCATTAATTAAACGAAAACTCCCGGAATGAGCATTATGAAGAATCCGGCAACAGCAGAAAGGACATTGGCAGCTGCCGCATATCCGATGCTTAAGCCTTTGCTCTTTGACTTCATAAATACTGCGTATATGATCATTTCGGCTATAAGTATCGCAATCTCAAGTAATACGAACCAGATGTATGATACTAAAGAGCCTGAAGATATTCTTGAAAAGAATAAAATGAGGTTAAGCCCCAGATTTGTTACAAAATTTGTGATTAAAACAAGCACAATGTTTTCTTTGATCGGTATCCTGAATAAAAGGAGCAAGAGCACTTCTATTATGAGGGTTCCTGCCATCATCGGAAGAAACTGCTTAATAAACATCAAGAACTTGTTCTGTGTTTTCGTCACTGTAATCGTATTGTCGGCTTTGCTATATTCGATTGTAATCTCTTCCTGATAAATCTGTCTTGTCAAAACATCGGATACAGCGTAACTCCCGTCGGAAAACACCATGATAATCTTATAATTTCTTCCTACATCCGGAAGGCCGAAATACCCGAAAGAAAATGTGTTGCCGGCCGAAGGGATGATATCTCCCCACATTGGAGCGCCGGTTCCCTGAACTATGCCAGTATGCCAGCCTGATTCATTGTAGTTTTTCAGAACATTGAGCATTGTTTCGTTGTATTCTTTTTCCTTTTCGCGGAGATTGCTGTTATAGTCTCCGTTTCCTTCAAGGAGTAAATCCAGATAATATGCATCTGCAGGTGCGTTTTCAACGAAAATGTGGAGTGTTGGTTTAGGTCCCATATCTGCGCTTGCAGAAATAGAGAAAACGAAAATAAACATCATTAAAACAGATAATAGTGCGATAGATAATTTTTTCATACAAACTATCCTCCCTAACACCAATTTGACGTATACGTCAGCAAAAAGTCTCACCATGCTGGAAAAGGGGAGGTGAGACAATTTGATGGCTTATTGTAATCAGACAAGCTTAAACAGTTCGTCGAGTGTTTCGTCATCGGTTGAATCAAGGTTAACTCCCGATGCAAATTTCCACTTTTCCGTATGGGATATGCTTGCGCCCTCGGGAAGCACCTTTAATGGAGACAGGGTTTCGACTTCTGTGAAATAGTCGCACTCGTACACTTCGCAAGATGATCCATAGTCCGGATATTCGCTGCCGTCTTCGTACGATGTCCCATAAGAAACACTGCAAGCGACCGAGCCGTTTACGTATACCACTTTTCCTTCTGTATTTGTGAAACCGAGTTTGATAGGATGGCTGTTGGCAGGATCCTGTTTGATAACTACATATTTGTTTCCAAGCTTGAGTCTGTAGTCATTGATGTCGGTGTACGGCCAGAATACAATGCTTCTGTTTGGGAGAAGAACAGTATCTGTTGTGGTCTGTGGAACAATTGTTGTTCCGCCGCTTCTCATAGCTGTAAGAGCCCAGCTGGCTCCTGTCACTTCTTCAGAAGTTGTATTTGTTGTTACATGGTTGATTGTGACAACCGGTTCTTCAGGATGTACTGAAATTGTTATTGTGTATTTGAGTCCTGTCACAAGCTGAGTCGGAGGATTCAAAACGCATCCTGTTTCTGTCAATGTATAAACAACCTTTTCGTTGTCCGGATAATATGTTTTTGGATATTCTTCAGGGCTGAACCAGAGTCTGTGTCCGCCGTAGATATACCAATATTTGTCCGGGCCGAAGAGGGAAGAGACATCTTTCTGATTCTTTCTCTCGACATCTTCAAGCATCAAGTTGGGACTTCCGTCAAGCGAACAGTAAATGATTCTTGGTCCGATGTCTATAGTAACGTACAGCACAAGTCTTCCGTTGGATATTTCAAGACATTTGCCGAAGTTTTTAAACGAAGCAATTTCCTTTACGCTTACCATATCTAAGCTTCCTCTCGTTATTTATTCTCATTCTTTAATGCGGCGAGTTCCCGCATGAATGTATCCAAATCCTTGAATTCTCTGTAAACAGAGGCGAATCTGACGTAGGCAACTTCATCAATCTTTTTGAGTTTATCCATTATCATCTCGCCGATCTTCTGAGACTGAATTTCGTGGTTGAGTGAGTTCTGAAGCTCGTTTTCAATGTCGCTGACGACTTTTTCAAGCTGTTCCATTGTTACCGGGCGTTTCTGACAAGCCTTTATAAGGCCGTTCATAATCTTGGTTCTGTCAAAAGCTTCTCTCGTGCCATTCTTTTTAATGACGAGAATAGGGTATGACTCAAGTGTTTCAAATGTTGTGAATCTTGCTCCGCACTCAAGACACTCTCTTCTTCTCCTGATGCTTCTGCCTTCATCAGTTGGACGGGAGTCTATAACTTTGCTTTCAAGATAACCGCATGACGGACATTTCATAACACACACTATCTGCAGTTGATGCAGAATCTCCATTCAGTAATATGTTGACTACATTATACTATCTCTATTGCTAAAAGTAAATATATGAAAAGGCGCCGTCTTTTATACAAAACGGCGCCCGTGCTTAAACTGTGAATGTGTTTTCGCCTGCTTTCAGCGAATGATGCTTTCCGGACAGAATTGCACTAGCCTTGATGCCATCAGGAATAACAATTGTATAAGTTGTCTTTCCGTTCTTGTTTTCCCACTCCGAAGATATGAGGCCGTACTCGGAAATGACGCTTGCTTTCAGGTGTTCTATTCTTGTATCCGTAAGAGGAGCAATTGTGACTTTTTTAAAGCCCGGTTCATCTTCATCGTACTTGATTCCGGCAGCGTTTGTGTATATCCAGTCGCCAACGGCACCATATGCGTAGTGGTTAAACGAGTTCATGGATTCGCTCCACATGCTTCCGTCCTCTTTGAGTCCGTCCCAGTGTTCCCACATTGTGGTTGCACCCTTGCTGAGAGGATACAGCCATGACGGATATTTCTTCTGGAGGAGCAGAGTATATGCGAGTTCTGTGTATCCATTGTCGCTGAGTGCACCGAGTATGTAAGGTGTTCCGACAAATCCGGTTGAAATTCTGTCTCCGTTTTTGTGTACGAGTTCAGCCAGTTTAGATGCAAACTCATTGTTTTTTTCAGGCCATATTCTGCACTCGATAGCGAGCACGTTTGCAGTCTGTGTCTCTTCTGTTAAATGGTAGTTTTTGTCAAAGAATTCATCCACTATTTTCTTGCGGATTCTGTCTGCTTCTTTTCTGAAGTCAGCATTGCGAATTTTCAGTACTTCAGCAGCTTTTGTTACGATTTCAAGTGTTCTAACCGAGACGCACATTGCCATATATCTTCTTGATGTACCGCCTCTAGTTTCTGCTGTGTCAGGAACATCTGTTGAAAGCCAGTCGCCGTATTCTTTAGAGGAAGAGAAGTAATCGTCATCTCTTCTGACAATGTATTCTGCCCAGTATTTCATCATCTGGAAGTTTTCGCTGAGAATCTGCTTGTTACCGTAAATGAGGTAGAGCTGCCACGGAATTATGCAGCATGCATCAGACCAAGAAGAAGCGGGTGAAGACCAGTTTGTGTTGTTCGGAATGACATGAGGGATTGCGCCAGTGGGTCTTTGGTCATTTCTCATGTCCATAAGCCATTTTCTGAAGAAATTGTACGTGTTATAGTTGAACGAAGCGCACTTGCAGAAAACCTGAGCGTCGCCTGTCCAGCCGAGCTTTTCGTCTCTCTGAGGACAGTCTGTCGGGACGTCTATAAAGTTGCTCCTCTGGCCCCATATAATATTGTGGTAGAGCTGGTTCAAATCGGGATCCGAAGTCTCGATGAACCCTGTTCTCTCCATATCAGAATACACTGCAATAGCCTTGAAATCCTTTATGTTGACTTTTCCGTTCCATCCGGTGAGTCTCAGGTATCTGAACCCGAAGAAAGACATGCTGGTCTTGTATTTTGCTTTCTTTCCATCGCTTATATATGTCAGTTTTGCTTTTGCTTTTCTGTAGTTTTTGTTGTAGAAGTTTCCGTCTTTGTCCAAGACTTCGCCGCATTCGAGTTCGAATACATGACCTTTTTCGCCTTCAAATGTGACTTCAATGAAACCTGCAAGGTTCTGACCGAAATCGACTACATCTTCTCCGCAGGGAGTCTTAATGTATTTAACAGCCTTTATAACCTCTTTTTCTCTAGTGGGCTCATTGACCTGGGGAATAAGGAAGCATCTTGGATACATTATTGGTTCTATATGCACAGGCTCTGGGGAAACAAATGTTGCGTCATATGTTTCACCGTCATAAGGATCAGACATCACTATTTTGGATTTTGTCATGAACCAGCTGCAGTCAGTCGGTATGCATTCCGTTGTTCCGTCTTCATATTCAATATCTATACTTGCTATTACGGCGCATTCATCTTTTGCAAGGCTCGGATTTGACAATATGTCGTGGTTAGACAGAGACTTCCATCCTCCTGCGACCGTGAGTGTTATGCGGTTCTTTTCTTTGAGCATGTCCGTTATGTCATAAGTCTGGTACATAACGGAGTATCTCATCGATGTTCTGCCAGGAGCCAGGACAATGTCTCCGACTTTTTTGCCGTTGAGTTCTGCTTTGTAAACACCGAGAGCGGATGCTGTCAGAGTGGCGCAGACCACCTCGTCATCCACTTCAAAATCCTTGTAAAATTCGATGCAGCTCTTGTTAGACGGTTCGCTAGGAGCAAGCCATCTAGCGTCCATGATGTGGTTTTCCATAATAGTGTCTCACTTTCGAAAATATGTTGTAAATACAGGCGATGTCAAAATTAATACATTTGTGTTAATCATCCTCGTCGCCCTGGTAATTTGTATAGTCTCTTTCAAACAATTCTTCGCATATTGCACCGAGAAGAGCAGAGTCTTCAGAATGTTTTATTATGCCCTTGATTCTGGTCTGTTTTCTCTGTCCCATGTACAGAGGAGTGCCAAGTTTTTTGGCAATTGAAGTCAATTCGTTATGCCAGAGTTTTGACATCTGTTTTTCGCGTTTTACTTTGGGGTTGTTTACTGCTCTTCTGATGACTTTGACAACAAATCCCTCTTCTTCATCGGATACGCAGAGAATTCCCCAGTGATCCGGGACTTTCTTTACCACGGATTTTTTGTGCTGTTCTCCAACGACGATATAGTTCTGATCAAAATATGCGTCATAGTTTTTGACCTGACTGCTGAGTCTTTCATACGTATCTGCGTCGCTCTTGATTTCAAAACCCGTCAGCTTGTCTGTCACGACATAGAAATCGCACCTGGATTTGCCTATGGGACTCTCTTCGAATATTCTCATTTTGCCAAAGTTTTCTTCCAGCCAGTCGAATATGACGATTCTGATGCTCTTGTCTTTCATACTAGTCCAGCAGCGACAGAAGAAGTCTTTCCATGTCGCTCTCCTTTGAAGTTAGATTGATAAGGTTTCTGACCCTTGGTGATCCGTAAAGACCTTTTATAAAGAAGCCGAGTATTTTTCTGCTCTCGACAACGCCTTTTTCTTCACCTTTCAGTTCAACCGCGAGTTTGAGATATCTGATTGCTTCGCTTACACGCTCTTTTTTGGTTATGACCTTGGGAGTTATGCCGTTAAGCCTGTCATGGATTTCTTCAAATATCCATGGATTACCTAGCGCGCCTCTTGCAACGGCAACAGCATCGCAGCCCGTTTCTTCAAACATCCTTATTGCATCTTCAGAACTGAAAATGTCTCCGTTGCCAACAACCGGTATTGAAACCGCCTGTTTGACTTTTCCAATCCACGACCAGTCTGCGGAAGGGGAGTACATCTGTTCCTTTGTCCTTGCGTGAACACATATGCTTGATGCTCCATGCGCCTCAGCCATTTTCGCGAATTCCACTACATTTATGCTGCTCGAATCCCATCCGAGTCTCATTTTGACCGTAACCGGTATATCACCTGAATTCTTTCTTGTCTCATCGATGATTTTTCCTGCAAGTTCTGGGTTTCTCATCAGGGAAGAACCCTCTCCGTTTCTTGTGATTTTCGGAACGGGGCATCCCATGTTTATGTCTACTGCCGCGGGAGTTATTCCTTCTTTGACTGACCAGTCTAAGAGCAGGTAAGTGCCTTTGCCCATGAATTCAGGTTCGGAACCGAAAATCTGAATGGCTGCAGGCAATTCCGTCTTATCCATTTTCGCTATATCAAAAGTTTTTTTGTCTCCGTAACAGACTGCTTTAGCGGATATCATCTCGGTTGTGAGGTAATCCGCACCGTGCTGTTTGCAGAGAAGTCTGTAAGCCCTGTCTGCCATTCCGGCCATCGGTGCAAGTGATAATCTGTACATAATCTCTCCCGTTTTTCGTTCATGGTTAAATTATACGTTTTTTGCCAGAAATTGTAAATGGTGAACAAAAAAAGATGCCTTGGAAATGTGCATTTTTGTCATATAATAACTTGTTTAAGTTTTGTGCGTATGATATAATTACTTTACAATGCCGTATTGTGCAATTTGAAAAACAATTTTCGAGAATGTGAGAGGAGACCTGCCTTGCAGGCATCTGTTATGAACGAGAACGAAATGTTGATTGAAGAAATACTGAAACTGAAGGAAGAACGCGGAGCACTCGTACTTGCACATTATTATCAGCGCCTTGAAATCCAGAAATGTGCAGATTTTGTCGGAGATTCTTTTGAACTTGCGAAGAGAGCAAAAGAGGCCGAAAACAATCTCATCGTGTTCTGCGGCGTAAGATTCATGGGCGAGAGCGCAAAGATACTGAATCCGACCAAAAAGGTTCTGATGCCTAGACCGGATGCAGGATGTCAGATGGCAGACATGGTAACCGCTTCCAAACTCAGGGAACTCAAGGGTCAGTATCCGAAAGCAGCCGTGGTGTGCTATGTAAACTCAAGTGCCGAAACCAAAGCTGAGAGTGATATATGCTGCACATCTTCAAATGCGGTTCGCGTATGTGAAAGTCTTGACACAAATGAGATTATTTTCGTTCCCGACAAAAATCTCGGTGCATATGTAGCAGGCAAACTCCCGGACAAGATGTTCCACTTCTACTACGGATATTGTCCGGTTCACAGAAATATAACGAGAGACGAAGCACTCAAGGCAAAGAAACAGCATCCAAATGCAAGGCTGCTTGTGCATCCCGAGTGTGAAAAAGAAGTTGTGGATTTAGCCGATTATGTCGGAAGCACTTCGGGAATCATTCGCGAAGCCGAATCTTCAACCGCTGAAGAATTTATCATAGGCACAGAGTACGGAGTAGTGGAAAGACTGACCGAATACAATCCGGGCAAAAAGTTTTACCTTCTGTCGCCAAAACTTGTGTGCATAAACATGAAATACACGTCGCTTATTAATCTCAGAGATTGTCTCAGAGACGAAATTGGCGAAATAGACATGCCGGAGGAACTGAGACTCAAAGCATTCACTCCGCTTGATCGAATGATGAGAGTTTAAGGAGCAAAAACTTCAGATGAAAAGGTACCTTTATTCCGGTGAGACGGAAAATCTTAAAAGAGAACAGTGTGATGTGCTTGTAATAGGATCGGGAATTGCAGGTCTTTATTCCGCTTTGCACATAAACCCTGAACACAAAGTCATGATTGTAACCAAAACCAAGGTTGACGGATCAAATTCATGGCTTGCTCAGGGAGGAATTGCATCGGTAATTGCACCTGATGATTTCTTTGATTCACATATAGAAGACACCCTTGTGGCCGGAGCAGGTCTCTGCGACAGAAAAGCCGTTGAAGTGCTTGTCGATGAAGGTCCGAAAAACATTCAGGAACTTATAGCAGATAATGTTCCGTTTGACCACAACCCTGAAGGCGATCTTGAAATTACTAGAGAAGGCGGACACAGCCACAGAAGAATTGTTCACGCCGGAGGAGACGCAACAGGCAGAGAAACAACAAAGCGCCTCGGCGAAATTGCGATGTCGAAAAAGAACATCGAAGTAAAGTTCGAGACATACATGGTTGACATACTGACCGACGAAAAAGGTGTGTGCGGAGCACTGGTAAATGACGGTGAATACAAGATAATTGAGTGTCGCAACATGATTCTTGCCACAGGAGGAATCGGACACATATATCTTAGCAGTACAAACCCGGCAGGAGCCATAGGTGACGGAATATGCTCAGCGGCTCGTGCAGGTGCAGAAATTTTCGGAATGGAACTTGTTCAGTTCCACCCAACAACACTTGCAATAGGATCTATGGAAAACTCGGAGAGAGCCTTCCTTATTTCCGAAGCAGTGAGAGGCGAAGGCGGAATACTGAGAAACCAGAGAGGGGAAGCCTTCATGCAGGGCAAACACCCGAGAGCCGACCTTGCACCGAGAGACATAGTCACAAGAGCAATCCTTTCGGAAATGAAGAAAGAACACCTGGATAATGTGTGGCTTGATGTCTCATCGATGGATGAAGAATTCTTCAAGCACAGATTCCCGACGATTTATCAGAAATGTCACGATGAAGGAATAGATGTTCCGAGAGAATATATTCCAATTAGACCATCCCAGCATTATCAGATGGGTGGAATTCAGACGGATCTTGACGGAAAAACAAATGTGGAAGGTCTGTATGCGGCCGGCGAATGTGCCTGGACAGGAATCCACGGAGCAAACAGACTTGCAAGCAACTCAATGCTTGAGTGTCTTGTCTTCGGAAGAAGAGCAGCGGAATATATAAACGGTCACTTCCGCACTTCAGAAGGAGGAGTCAAGGCCGGCAGAGACGAATCAACAGGCAAATGTTCCGAAATAGATAATAAGCAGCTTGAAGTCAGAAAGATTGTGTCAGAATATGCGAATGCCGTCAGAACCAGAAAAGGTCTGGCAGAAGGCAAAAAACTGATGGATGAAATATCTGAAAAAGCTGACAAACTCAAACTCGTTAATCCCGAGGATTACGATTATTACAACATGGTCTGCACTGCAAAGATGATTCTTGACGGTGCAAATGAAAGAAAAGAGAGCATCGGTGCTCACTATATTGAGGATTGATTATGATTATTGACAGAAAAACAGACGAGTACATCCTGGCCGCATTGAACGAAGATGTCGGTGACGGAGATATTACCACCGAGTGCACTGTCGCAGACGGGACAATTGCGAGCGGCAGATATATTGCCAAAGATGACGGAATCGTATGCGGTGTGGATTTTGCGAAAAGAGTGTTCGAATTGCTCGGAGGCAAAGTTGATTTCAGGATAATCAAAAAAGACGGCGACGTTGTTTTCAAAGGCGATGTCATAGCAGAAGTATCGGGAGATGCCAAGACTATACTTGTCGGAGAGAGAACAGGTCTCAATGTAATGCAGAGACTGTCAGGTATCGCAACCAGAACCCGCGAAGCTGTCAAAGCAGTCGAGGGAACAGGAGCAAAGATATCCGACACAAGAAAAACAACTCCTCTGATGCGCAAACTTGAAAAGTATGCAGTCAAAGTTGGTGGCGGTTCAAATCACAGATTTGGTCTTTCTGACGGAATTCTGATTAAGGATAATCACATTGCAGCTGCAGGCGGAATAACAAATGCAGTGAAAGCCGCAAAAGAAAAAGCTCCTCACACGATAAAAATTGAAGTTGAAACCGAGACTCTTGAGCAGGTTCAGGAAGCTCTTGATGCAGGTGTCGATATTATAATGCTTGACAACATGGATTTGGAAACGACAAGAGAAGCAGTCAAACTCATCGGAGGAAGAGTGCTTACAGAAGCTTCCGGAAACATGGGTGACAAGACATCTGAGCAACTGAGAAAAATAGCTGAGACAGGTGTGGATATAATCAGTATCGGAGCACTGACCCACAGCGTAAAAGCACTGGATATCAGCTTAAAATTCAAAATACTCAACTAGGTGAAACATGGAACAATTCGAGAAGAATGACAATTATGATGTCATATCGGAGAACATGAGCAGAACAGATGAGACAATTTCTCACGGATTGGAGATGAGAATTGCTCACCTGAAGGATTTGTCTGCCGTTTTTTCCGAAGAACTCAGAAACGCAACGGATTATGAAGACGTCATGGATGCCGTTTGTCTCGGAGAAGAGGTTCCCGGATTGTACGAAGAAAAAATCAGTTTTGTTCCCGGAAATTCTTTCGGTCAGGCCAATGAAGACGAATACGGATATTACAAAACACGTATGGCGGATTCAGATAAGATAAGATTTGCAAAACTCTTGTCAGATATTTCATCCAAAAACAGGCCCGAAGATATCACAAAATGGCTGAGCGGAGAAGAGACAAATGGATTTGACAGCACTGCCAGAATTGCAACAACTACAGGCAAGCAGATAAACGAAGCCTTTAAATTCTTTGCAACAAAATTTGAAAACTGTACCCCGGTTGAATCAGACAATTTCTTTGATGTCTGCGAAGCTGTTTCAAAGGGCGAAGCTGACTACGGAATAATCCCCGTCTCAAACACGATAGACGGAAGACTGAGTGCGTTTTGTTCTTTCATAGAGAAAGCCCAGCTATATATTGTCATGACCACTCTTGTTGATTCATCTGACGGAGAGAACACCACGGAATTTGCTATGGTTTCAAGCTCGATGAAAATAGACACGGACGGAGAAAAATGTTTCAGAATAAGGATTACACTGGATGAATACTCGGATTTGGATAAGATTTTCAGCTGTGCCATATTCAATGGTGCAAAGATTCAAAGAACGGATATACTTCCTCAGTCAGTTGCGGGAAGAGAGAATTCTCTTGACATAATTCTTAATGTCACAAGTACAGATCTGAGAGCAATTATTTGCTATCTGAAACTGAATTTCCCGCAGTTCACAACACTGGGCATCTATTCGGCTTACGGAGGGTCACTATGATAATACTGGGAATTGACCCCGGCGTAGCCATAGTCGGATACGGATTGATTGAAGCCGAAAGGGGAAAAATTAGGATGATAGACTGCGGAGCAATAACCACTCCAGCAGGACTCGAAATAGAAGACAGACTGCTGACTATATACAACGATTTAAACGAAATCATTGATGAGTATCAGCCATCGGAAATATCCATAGAAGAACTGTTCTTTAACACTAACCAGACAACTGCCATCGGAGTTGCAGAAGCGAGGGGAGTAATCCTGCTAGCTGCAAAGCAGAAGATGGTTGACATATACGAATACACGCCTCTTCAGGTTAAGCAGACAATTGTCGGATACGGAAGAGCACAAAAAAAGCAGGTTCAGATAATGGTCAAAAACATACTGAAACTCGATGCTGTGCCGAAGCCCGACGATGCTGCCGACGCACTCGCTCTGGCTATCTGCCACAACAACTGCAGAGGTTCAAAAATAAAGGATTTCTACAACGGAAGAAAAGTCAAATTGACGTAATCGAAAGGATAAGCCATGTTCTACTATCTCAAGGGAAAACTTGCCAACACCACAGCACAGACAGCTGTTGTCGAATGCGGAGGAGTCGGATTCCTTCTTACTGTTTCAACAAACACACTATCGCACCTGACGAAGATGGGAGAAGAAGTAAAACTCTACACATACATGTCTGTCAGGGAAGACGCAATGGAACTGTATGGATTTTTCACCGAATCTGAACTTGACATGTTCAAGCAGCTCATAAATGTTTCAGGGGTTGGGCCTAAAGCAGCCATATCCCTTCTCAGTGCATTTTCTCCCGAAAGACTTGCAAGTGCAATTGTCACGGGAGATGTCAAGATGATTTCCGGAGCAAAGGGAATCGGAAAGAAGACTGCTGAGAGAATCATTCTCGAGTTGAAAGAGAGAATTGCGCTTATCTCATCAGAAGAAGGAACGGAAGTGTTGGATTTGTCATCTGCAGGAAACGCTTCATCCATCCAGAAAGATGTAATAGACGGACTCATGGTACTTGGAATAAGCAAAGCCGATGCGGTGAGAGTTGTAAAAGACTGCACCGGTACGACAATAGAAGAAGTAATGCGCGAAGCACTGCGCAGATACAACTCAGGAAAGTGAGCTTTTTATGGCGATAGAAAAAAGCAAAGTCAACCAGGTTGAAGAACAGGAAGAAAGAATAATCGGAGTGGGTTATTCCACGGAAGATGCTGAAGAAGTCGGATTGAGACCTACTTCTCTTGATGAATATGTGGGCCAGGAGAAAGCCAAGAAGACTCTGAGAATAAGCATTGAAGCTGCAAAGCAGAGAGGCGAATCACTTGATCATGTCCTTATTTACGGACCTCCAGGACTCGGAAAGACAACTCTTGCAACAATCATCGCAAGGGAAATGGGATCTAATATAAAGACAACATCCGGACCTTCTATTGAAAAGCCGGGTGATCTGGCTGCAATTCTTACCAATGTCGAGAGAAACGATGTTCTGTTTATAGATGAAATTCACAGACTGAACAGAATAAGCGAAGAGATTATGTATCCGGCAATGGAAGACTACACTCTTGACCTGATTACCGGAAAAGGACCGGCCGCAAACTCAATAAAACTCAATATTGAAAGATTTACTCTGATTGGTGCAACAACGAGAGCCGGACAGATATCCACACCTCTTCACGACAGGTTCGGCATACTGCTGAAACTGGATTTGTACAACGATGACGAGATAAAGAAGATTCTCAAGAGAAGTGCAGGAATACTTGATGTTCAGATTTCCGAATCCGGACTGACTGAACTCGCAAAGAGATCAAGAGGAACTCCGAGAGTTGCCAACAGACTGCTCAGAAGAGTAAGAGACTATGCACAGGTAAAAGGTGACGGCGTTATAACCGATGAAATGGCAGATGCCGCACTGAAACTTTTGGACATAGACGAACTCGGACTCGATGATGTTGACAGAAGAATTCTCAAAACAATAATATCCACCTTTAACGGAGGCCCTGTCGGAATTGACACTCTTTCCGCAATAATTGACGAAGAGCCCATAACTATTGAAGATGTGTATGAGCCTTATCTCATGCGACTAGGCTTCATCAACAGAACTCCGAGAGGAAGATGCGTGACAAAACTCGCATATGACCATCTCGGCATTCCGTACGGCAAGGGCGGACAACTCAGGTTCGATACAAATCGGTGAGGTAACATGATATCTTCAGACAAATGGAAAGATTACGAACTCATAGACTGTTCCGATGGCAGAAGGCTTGAGAGATGGGGAAAGTACATATTGTCCAGACCCGATCCTCAGGTAATCTGGAAGGATCAGAAAAAGAGTCCGTTATGGAACAAGGCAGACGCAGTATATGACAGAGAAGGCGGAGGCGGAAACTGGACGAAAAAAGATGTTCCGGAATACTGGACCATCAATTATTCGAATTTCACTCTGAAAGTCAAGCCTATGGGATTCAAACACACAGGTGTTTTTCCGGAACAGGCTGCAAACTGGGATTTTATTCAGGAAAAGATTAGAGAGGCCAAAAGACCGGTAAAAGTGCTTAATCTGTTTGCATATACAGGAGCTGCCAGCATCGCAGCTGCCGCAGCAGGGGCATCTGTATGCCATGTCGACGCTGCAAAAGGAATGGTTTCACAGGCAAAAGAAAATGCAGCACTATCTCATCTCGAAAATGCTCCCATAAGATACATAGTGGATGACTGCAACAAGTTCATTGAGAGAGAAATAAGGCGAGGCAACAAGTACGACGGGATTATAATGGATCCTCCGTCATACGGAAGAGGACCATCGGGTGAAGTCTGGAAACTTGAAGACAATATCGGCAAATTCATTGAATCTGCTTCTAAACTGCTTTCAGACAACCCGCTCTTCTTCATAGTCAACTCATACACGACGGGACTTTCACCGTCATCAATAGGATATTTACTGAACATCGCGCTTAAAGGCGGAAAAACCGAATGCGACGAGCTGGGACTCAGAGTCACACAAACCGGAGCATGTCTGCCATGCGGCGGAACAGCGAGATGGACAAAATAGAATCAAAGGACAAAAAACATGACAGAGACGGTTATAAAAACCGAGAATTTGAATTTTCAGTACGAGACAGATGACAAGATAAAACCTGTCCTTTTTGACATCAACCTGGATATCAAAAAGGGGTCTTTTGTATGCATTCTGGGTAGAAACGGATCCGGAAAGAGCACATTGGCCAAGGTTTTCTGCCTTGTCAATAAGCCTACGTCCGGAAGTCTGGAACTGTTTGGAACGAAAATAGGCAGTGATGTAACTGAAGACCAGGAATACGAGATAAGAAAAAAGATCGGAATGGTTTTTCAGAATCCCGACAACCAGATGGTTGCCACAATAGTCGAAGAAGATGTGGCATTCGGACCTGAAAATCTCGGTGTAGAACCGAAAGAAATACGCAGAAGAGTAGATGAGGCACTGGACATAGTGGGCATGAAAGAATTTGCCCGCCATTCTGCAAGTCAGTTGTCAGGCGGTCAGAAACAGAGAGTTGCGATTGCCGGAATAATTGCACTGTCGCCGGATGTAATAGTGTTTGATGAATCTACCGCAATGCTCGACCCGATTGGCAGAAGAGAAGTGATGCAGACCATTCTTAAGCTGGCAGGCATGGGGAAAACCATTATTCTCATAACCCATCACATGGATGAAGCTGTATATGCCGACAGAATAATTGTATTGTCAAAGGGAAGAGTTGCCGCAGACGGCACACCTGAGGGAATTTTTTCTCGGGAGAAGATGCTGAAAGAGACAGGACTGGATTTGCCTCAGTCTAAAAAGGTGTTAAATAAGCTCTCGGAAAAAGGGCTGGACATCAGCACCGAAGGACTGGATCCCAAAAGCGCGGCTGAAAAAATTGCTGATGCTCTCAGAAAGAGAGGATTGCAATGACAGTAGCCGAACTTAAAAATGCCTGCTATACGTACAGCAAAGATACACCATTTGAAAAAGCTGCAGTAAACGACGTCAACGTCAAATTTGAACAAGGTAAAATAACCGGAATAATCGGTCATACAGGATCCGGAAAGAGCACGTTGTCGCAGCTTTTGAACGGCCTTCTGAAAGTGTCTTCCGGTGAAGTATATGTCAATGACAGAAACATCTGGGCAGAACCCAAGAAAATAAAGGAAATCCGATTTAAAGTCGGCCTTGTGTTCCAGTATCCTGAATACCAGCTCTTTGATGAAACAATAAGAAAAGACATCTCTTTCGGCCCAAAAAACATGGGACTTGATCAGAAAGAAATTGATGAAAGAGTAATCGAATCAATCAGATTTGTCGGGCTTCCTGAAGATATACTCGATATGTCTCCGTTTGATATTTCAGGTGGACAGAAGAGAAGAGCCGCAATAGCCGGCATCATGGCTATGAGGCCTGAAATTCTTGTTCTGGACGAACCTGCAGCGGGTCTTGATCCATCAGGAAAAAAGGAAATATTCGACAGACTCAGAAAGTACAAGGACGACACTGATTCAACGCTCATTATAATCAGCCATAGTATGGAAGACATGGCAGAATTCTGCGACAACATAGTTGTTATGTCAGATTCAAGGGTTTTCCTGTCAGGTACTGTAGATGAAGTGTTCTCCCATTCAAAAGAACTGATGAGTGTCGGACTGACTGTTCCTCAGGCTACTCAGATTCTGATGGAACTGAAGGCAATGGGATATGATGTCAATACTGCAGCATACACTGTTGATAGTGCGGTTTCAGAAATAATGAAACTGTTCGAAGGCGGTGATAAAGGTGCTTAAGGATATCACCCTGGGACAGTATTTTCCGCTGAATTCGCCAATCCACAGAATTGACCCGAGAATGAAGCTGATTTCTGCAATTGTGTACATAGTTGCAATATTCTTTGCAAAATCTGCGATTGCGTACGGATTCATTCTTCTGACTGCAATTCTGCTGATATTGTTCTCAAAAATCCCGATAATAACAATTCTCAAGAGCTTAAAGCCGCTCATAATAATCATCATAATAACTGGCATCATAAACATATTCTGGTACCAGCCCAAGGAAGGTGCACATTTACTTGCATCGTTCTGGATAATCAACATATACCTCGAGGGAATCATATCCGCTGTGTATATGCTGACAAGAATTGCGTGCATCATTATCGGGACAAGCGTAATACTGACTTATACGACATCTCCGATAGCTCTTACAGACGGCCTTGAACAGATGCTTGCGCCACTCGGAAAACTGCATATACCGGTTCATGAGTTTTCAATGATGATGACAATAGCGATGAGATTCATTCCGACCATTATTGAAGAAACCGATAAGATAATGTCAGCCCAGAAGGCAAGAGGTTCGGACTTCTCATCGGGAAACATCATAAAGAGAATAAAGGCACTCGTGCCAATTCTCATACCGCTTTTTGTATCTTCTTTCAGAAGGGCGGACGAACTTGCAACTGCAATGGAGTGCAGATGTTACAGAGGAGGAGAAGGCAGGACGAAAATGATAAAGCTCAGATTCAGATTCACTGATTTTTTGTGGCTTTTCATGGTCGCCTCAATGATTGCGATAATTATCGTCATAAACATCTATCTGCCTTTCTATATCGTATGAAGTACTTGATGAAAATTGCATATCTGGGAACAAGGTATTGCGGTTTCCAGGTACAGCCTGACCAGATCACAATCCAGGGAGAACTGGAAAGAGCCGCAAACACCATATTCGGTAAGAATAACGTCATATCTGCAGGATGCAGCAGGACGGATGCCGGAGTTCATGCAAAAGAATACTATGTATGCATACAGTCTGATGGCTGCCCTGACATAGCATGTGAAAACATGACAAAGGCAATGAATACATTTCTGCCCGATGACATAAGTGTTCTTCGGTCATGGAAAGTGAAAGATGAGTTCAGAATAAAAAGGGCAGTGGTCGGAAAGAGATATGTCTACTCAATCAACAATGCCAAAACCCCTGATCCTTTCTCATTTGACAGAGCATATTTCTATCCCAGAGAGATTGATTGCGAGATCATGAACAGGGCTGCATCGTGTTTTGTCGGCATTCATGACTTTAAATCTTTCATGGCCAGCGGAAGTGAAATTGAAAACACCGTCAGGACAATAAGCGAGTGTTCTGTTTCAAGAGAAGGCGACTTTGTAAAGATAAAAGTTGCAGCTGACGGATTTTTGTACAACATGGTCCGCATTATTGCGGGTACACTGCTTGAAGTGTCAGAAGGAAAGATACAGACAGAAGACATAGAATCGATACTTGGAAAAGGCGAGAGAAAATCCGCCGGAAGAACGCTTCCCGGATGCGGTCTCTGTCTTGACGAAGTTTTCCTTGATACAAGATATATTGAAGACAACCTGATTTGACCATAAAAAAGGGGGGTGGAGTAATTGGACAGTGAAGAAAAATCCAGTTATTACTCAAAACGCGAGAAGGTATTCCGCATTTTGAAGTACGTTACCCTCATTGTGCTCATTCTGTTTACAGTAATAGCGTCGATTGCCGGAAGATCACATCTTTCAATCAGCAGTTTTGACTCGTTTATAAACTACATAAGGATCAACCCCAAATTGTCCGAATCAGAATATGTCGGAGTGTATTATTCGTCGTCTCAGGATTCAAAATTTGCAATATTTGACAACCAGCTTGTGGTTTTTTCAAATGGTGTTTTAAACTTTTACAGCCTGGGCGGAATCAAGCTTGCAAGCTTTGATAACGGTTGTGACGAAATGAACGCAAATGGCAAATATTACTGCTGCTACAACACAAATTCGGGAAATATACTTTTGTATAACTACTATTCCGAAGCATATTCTTTCACAACTGACAATACCTTGTCAAAAGTTGTGACGGGAAAACTCGGAGGATTTGCGACAATAAGTGCAAGTGGTTCTGAGATGTATGCTGAAGTGTACAGCAAAGAATTCAAATCGGTTATGAAAACCGAAAAAACATCCGGTACGATTTATGACTGCGCACTGGATGAAAATGAAAAAATGATTGCGGTTCTGATTCAGGATCAGCAGGATTCTTTCAGAACGGCAAATGTCGTCGTCAATAGAATCAGCGACGAAAAAGAATTATTGAGAGAAAAATATACAGGAGAGATATCTGTATCGGTCGGATTTGTCGCCGACAGACTCTACTGCATAACGGACAAATGCATCAGGTTCTTCGATTCATCATTCAAAGAAACAGAGAAGTTGTCCTTTGAAGGAAATCTTCTGAGAATATTCAAAGGCGAAAACGGAGTTGTTGTTTCCACCTACAAGGACGGGGTGACAACAAGCAAATTGTTAACAAAAGAAGGAAAAAGTAAACTTACTGTTAACTGTGAAGGAAAAGCATTGAAGTGTGTCTTCGATGAAAGTAGAATGTTCCTGCTCTCATCGAGCGGAATTTATTCCGCATCAGATGACGGACAGATAGAAAAAACGGAAGTTTACGGGGTGAGAGATTTATTCTTGCTCGGTTCGTCAGATGTAATGCTCTGTTTTGATGACAGAACGGACCTGCTGTCCAACGTAAAGGAGGTGAAATCGTGATATCCAATTACATAGTACCCGGAGTGTTTCTGATTATTGTCATCGTAAGCGGAATAATCGGACTCAAAAAGGGATTTATTAAGCAACTTGCCGGCATAGCATCATTTATAGTGGGCGGATTTCTGGCCTACAAATTCTGTGAGCCGCTGTCACAATGGATACGTACCATGCCATTCATCCAGTCTATGATGTCGGATGTGGAAATGCCAGATTTCAGTACTTCTGCAACACTGTGGGACAAAATTACAACACTTTTGAACTACATGATGGAAGGAGTTCAGAACTCAGGAGATGTTTCTTCGCAGGCAAACCAGATTTTGAACAACTATATGGCAGTTGCGTTGTCATACATCATAGCATTTCTTGGAGTATTTGCTATCGTGGTTTTGATTATAAAGCTCCTTGCACTCATTATTACAAGGGCTATGAAGGATACTGCGCTGAACCCAGTAAACAAGGTGCTTGGAGTTGTTCTGGGTGTACTGGAAGGTTTTTTCTCCACATGGCTTTTGTCACACTTCTTTGCAAGTACGATTTTGCCATGGCTGGCAAATTCATATCCGGATGCGTTCAGTATGGAAATGGTGGACACGATATTCTATAAACTGTTCCTGGATTTCAACCCCATGTCACTTTTGATGAACTGGATAACATCCTGGTAAGACAAAAAACGAAAACAATTAGGCTTTAAGCCGGAAATGGATACATACACATGCAATTATGTTCAAGATGCCACAAGAGAATGGCAGTGATTTTTGTAACAAAGATTGAAAACGGAGAGACCAAGAACGAAGGCCTCTGCCTGAAGTGCGCTAAAGAGATTGGAATTCCTCAGGTTAACAATATAATTCAGAAACTCGGTATTTCCGATGAGGACCTTGAAAGCATGGAAGACAGCATGGGAGAAGTTCTCGCGGACAGTGCGAACGGCGACGACAATGAAGATTCTCCACACGCACCTTCTCTCGATATTGGCAAGATTCTCAGCCAGATGAATTTCGGCCCTGTCGGAAATCCGAATCCGATTCCAAATCCAAACGGACTTCCTAATGGCCAGAACAATCCCAACCGCAACAACGGCTTAGGCAGAAACGGGAAAAACTACGTAGATCAGAAAAAAGAGAAGAGACCGATTATGCGTAAATTTGTTCCGATGTACTGTCGCGATCTGTCACAGGCAGCAAAAGAAGGAAAACTTGATCCGGTGATCGGAAGAGAAAAAGAGATTACCAGGACAATGCAGATACTCACCAGAAGACAGAAAAACAATCCTTGTCTCATTGGTGAAGCAGGTGTAGGTAAAACCGCAATTGCAGAAGGACTTGCACAGAGAATAGCCGATGGTAGTGTTCCGTTCAAACTCAAAGACAAAGAGGTTCATCTGTTGGACCTTACAGCTCTAGTTGCCGGAACACAGTTCAGAGGTCAGTTCGAGAGCAGAATCAAGGGATTGATTGAGGAAGTAAAAGCGCTCGGAAACATCATACTCGTAATAGATGAAGTACACAGCATAGTCGGTGTCGGAGATTCCGAAGGAAGCATGAATGCTGCTAACATTTTGAAACCCGCTCTGTCAAGAGGAGAGATTCAGATTATAGGCACCACAACACTTGCCGAGTACAGGAAATACATAGAGAAGGACACTGCACTCGAGAGACGTTTCCAGCCTATCTACGTTGAAGAACCTTCTATCGACACAGCAAAACAAATGCTTGAAGGCATCAAGAAATACTACGAGGAATACCACAGAATTCACATCTCAGAAGAAATAGTAGACAGAGCCGTTGAACTTTCGGAGAGATATATCACCGACAGATATCTTCCGGATAAGGCGATAGACCTATTGGATGAAGCAGCTTCATATGTTGCTCTCAATTCTCCCGTATTGTCCAGGGTTGCAGAAGTTGAAAAGAAGCTTGAGGAACTGAAATCCAAAGAGAAGGAACTCGAAGAAAAACAGCCTTCAAAGGATGAAAAGGAAGAAGATATAAACAAGAGATATGCCGAAGTTGCTGAAATTAAGTCGGAGACATTGAAGAACGAAGAAGAGTATGAAAAACTCAAAGTCGAGATGTCAACGATAGAACTCAGCATGGATGCACTTGCCCACGTTATTGAGGTGTGGACAGGTGTCCCGGCAGGTTCTATTACAGAAAATGAGTTCGAAAGACTCAATGGTCTTTCAGACAGACTTAAGGCTAGAATTATAGGTCAGGACAAGGCAGTTGACGCCGTTGTAAGAGCAATCAAGCGCAGCAGAGCCGGAGTCTCATACAAGAGAAAACCAGCTTCATTTATATTCGCTGGCCCTACCGGAATAGGAAAGACCGAACTCGTCAAAGTGCTTGCAAATGACCTGTTTAACTCACCAGAGTCCATGATAAGACTCGACATGAGTGAGTACATGGAAAAGCACACTGTATCCAAACTCATCGGATCACCTCCGGGATATGTCGGATATGATGATGCTGGTCAGCTCACAGAGAAAATCAGGAGAAGACCTTATTCTGTGGTTTTGTTTGATGAGATTGAAAAAGCTCATCCGGACGTACTCAACATTCTTCTTCAGATACTCGATGACGGAAGAGTAACCGATGCCAGAGGAGTAGAAGTGAAGTTTGACAACTGCATTATAGTCATGACGACAAACGCAGGCAGCTCAACCGGAATGAACACCACCGGATTCGGTGCAACAACAGACCAGATTTCCGAAAACAGAACTGAAAAAGCTCTCCTTGATTTCCTCAGACCGGAGTTTATCAACAGAGTTGATGAAATAATCACATTCAGATCTCTGGACAAGGAAGACTTCAAGAAGATTGCCTTAATAATGATGGGTGATCTGAAGACTGCTCTTGAGAGCAAAGGACTGACAATCACATGGACTGACAAAGCAATCGAATGCATCGCTGAAAAGTCTTTCTCGGTCAAATTCGGTGCAAGAAACATGCGCAGATACATAACAAAGAACATCGAAGACGTAGCAGCTGAAAAACTTATTGCAGGCTACAGTAAAAAACTCAAGAAAGTCACTGTTGACTCCGACGGAGAAAACATGATTGTCGACGTGAAATAAGGTTCAAACTTGATGGATAATCAAGAAAGAATAATTAACAAAAACATAAAAGAGGACTTTGGATGAACAACAAAGAATTGTACAAAAAAACATTATGCTTTTCCATTCACAAGCTGTTTGTTGATCTGATTACTTTGATTGTTGTTGCAGGTCTTGCAACCGCAGGATTCCTTGTAATGAACAAAGTAAACAATCTGGGATTGCTCGGATTGGTCATTGGTTTGTTTGTGGGACTGGTAATTGCCGCATTGGTTGGACACTTTATTTCTTACTCCATCAAAGCAGGCCAGATTGCCATGATGACATACGGTATCACGGAAAACAAACTTCCTGACAATGTTTATCAGGAAGGCAAAAAAGTCGTAAAAGAAAGATTTGCAACAGTTGCTGCACTTTTTGCCGTAACTAATATAATTAAGTCAATCTTTAACCAGATTGGACGCGGCATAACCGCATTGGGTAATGCCATAGGAGGAGACACAGGCGGCACAATCGGATCTGCTATTTCAAGTGCCATACAAACAATAGTGGCATACATGTGCGATTGTTGTCTCGGCTGGGTTTTCTACAGAAAAGACAAAGGCAGTGCCAAGGCAACTCTTGAAGGCGCAGTTCTTTTCTTCAAGCACGGAAAAGCATTTGCAAAAAATGTAGGCCGTATTTTCGGAATGGGTCTTGCCTCACTCGTGTTGTTTGGCGGTTCCGTATTTGGAATTTCATATCTCATTTTCCAGGCAATGCCTAACTCATTTACAGCTCTTGCAAATGAGATTGCAGAACTCTCTACTCGTCATGAAATAGAGATTCACGAAGTCTTGACAAATCCGACAACTCTTATGCTTATAATAGCTGGTGTAATCGGAATTGTAATCTGGAGCTTCATTCATTCTTGTTTCGTTCGTCCATTTATACTTGTCGGCGTTCTCAGAAACTACATGGAAGCAGGAATGAAAGATATTCCTTCTGAAAGTTCATTTGCTGAACTCGATTCAAAATCTCCAAAGTTTGCTGCTTTGCGCAAATCCTTGCAAGAATAAGACAGGATAATTGAATAGAAAAAGGGTGCCGTTCGTCAGCATAACAACTAACTGAACAGCACCCGTTTTTTTGTTACTTGAGTAAGAATCTGTGGAATACTTTCTTGCCTTTTCTGATAACAAGTCCCTGGCCTCTGAGCTTTTCTGCATCAATCGCAAGATTGAAATCATCAACCTTGTCATCTCCTGCAACTACGCCGCCCTGGATAATGAGTCTCTTGGCTTCGCTTCTTGAAACCGCAAGTTTGCCTGCTGTGAGAAGATCAAGAATACCAATCTGTCCATTGGAAAGATCTGCTTCAGAAATTTCTGTTGTCGGCATGTCTTCGCTTGTCTTTCCGGATGAGAATACATCTCTTGCAGTTGCAAGTGCTTTGTCGGCTTCTTCTTTTCCGTGAATGAGCAAGGTAAGCTCATAAGCGAGTCTTTCTTTTGCTTCGTTGATTGCTGAAGAACCTTCAAGTTTCTTGTATTCTTTTATTTCGGGGACAGGAATAAATGTCAGCATCTTCATGCACTTGATTACGTCAGCATCTCCGACGTTTCTCCAATACTGGAAGAATTCGTAAGGAGTTGTTTTTTCAGCGTCGAGCCATACAGCACCTTTTTCGGTCTTACCCATTTTCTTTCCTTCGCTGTTTGTAAGGAGCTTGAATGTCATGCCGAAAGCATCAACCTGTTTCTTTCTTCTGAGGAGTTCAACACCTCCGATGATGTTGGACCACTGATCGTCACCACCGAACTCAAGTCTGCAGTTGTACATCTCGTTGAGTTTATAGAAGTCATAGCTCTGCATGAGCATATAGTTGAATTCAAGGAATGTAAGTCCTTTTTCCATTCTGGATTTGTAGCATTCAGCTGTGAGCATCCTGTTGACAGAGAAGTGGATTCCGACTTCTCTCAAAAACTCAATGTAGTTGAGATCCATGAGCCAGTCCGCATTGTTTACGAATATGGCTTTTCCTTCGGATGTGTCGATGAATTTTGACATCTGAACTTTGAAGCAGTCAACATTGTGCTGAATAGTCTCTTTTGTAAGCATTTTTCTCATGTCGGATTTTCCTGACGGGTCACCAATCATTCCTGTGCCGCCACCGAAGAGAGCAATTGGCTTATTGCCTGCCTGCTGCATATGAGACATGATTTTCATCTGAAGGAAGTGACCTACATGAAGACTGTCAGCGGTCGGGTCAAATCCTATATAAAACGTGACGGGGCCTTCAGCAAAAGCTTTTTCAATCGCGTCAATATCCGTTGTCTGGGCGATAAGGTCTCTGTCTCTGAATTCTTGTAAAATGTCCATTGTTCGTTCCTCTCGAAAATAAAAATAAACGTCCCCTGCCTTGGAGCAGAGGACGAAAAAATCGTGTTACCACCTCAATTTGCGTTCGTCTCGCGGCAAACGCCTTTGCGAGTCTGAGACTCAACTGCTGTAACGGGCTTACCCGGCGACACCTACTGAATTCAATGCGCTGCTCGGAAGTGTACTTCAATGAAAAGACGCATCGCCTCGCACCTGCCGGCGACTCTCTGGAGCATCAAAATCATCTACTCTCTTCGTCATAGCGACGAGAATTATATCATTTTATGACTTGAAAAGTCAACAATTGTGCGTTATATTGTCATAAAAACTGCAAAGAAACACGTTTGGTTTAGTAAAAAATCGATAAAAAAACAAATATATACAAAAAAAGTGAAAATTTTTGTTGCTTTTATAAATTAATATGTTTATAATATGTGTGTATCGATACGTGACCACAAGAAATTCACACCATGTAATTGACATTGGTTGGATATAGATTGGGTTTCATAAGCAAAATCATTAACGTTAAGGAGATATTAAAATGAAGTCAATGGTTAAGGTATTAGCTTTGGTAATGGCAGCATGTCTTGTTATATTGGCTGTAGTTTCATGCTCAGGAAATGAATCAAATACTACAACTGAAGCAACAACAGTTGAAACAACTGAAAAGGTTACAACAACAGCTGAAGAAACAACAGAAGTTACAACAACAGCTGAAGTAACAACAACCACTGAAAAAGTTACTACAACAGAAGAAACAACAACCGAAAAGGTTACAACTGAAGAGATAACAACTGAAGAGACAACAACTGAAGAAGAGACAACAACTGAAGAAACAGAGCCCGCTGAATATTGGCTTACAATTCAGTATATAGACAATACCGATGGTAGCATGGTTGCTCCTACTTACAGAATGAGATATACTGAAGGAACAAGGGTTCAGATTCTTTCTCCTGAAGTTCCGGGATATGAAGCAATGATGTCCGTTGTTATGGTAATCATGGATAAGAACTACAATTTCCGTGTATACTATAATCCGGTAAATAACTAATTTATAACGACAATAAAAATTGCCGGTGAGTTTCGTACTCACCGGCCTTTTGCTTTGCTTTTAGTTTGAAATCATTTCTTCGGCGGCCTTTATGGTTTTGTCTGTAATTGTTTCACCGCCTATTATTCTTGCTATCTCTTGAACTCTTCCTT
This sequence comes from Clostridiales bacterium, assembly GCA_024693345.1. Classification (GTDB taxonomy): domain Bacteria; phylum Bacillota; class Clostridia; order Oscillospirales; family CAG-272; genus CAG-841. The sequence continues at coordinate 31,459 of JAILLB010000028.1, read as the reverse complement.
TTTTGTCCAGTTCCGAAACAGAAGTAAGTGTTCTTCCTCCTTCTTCGTGCTTAGAAACAAGCATATGAAGATCTGCTTGAGCTGCAATCTGAGGAGAATGGGTAACACAGATGACCTGTGCGGTTTTTGAACAAGATTTCAATTTTACACCGAGCTTGTACGACGTTTTTCCGGAAATTCCAGTATCTATTTCGTCGAATATGAGGGTCGGTGTTTTTTCTTTGTCTGACAGTGCACTCTTGAGAGCAAGCATCGTTCTGGATAGTTCGCCTCCGGATGCAATCTTTGCAAGGGGAGCAAGGGGTTCACCAGCGTTTGCTGAAATCAGGAACCGGACAACATCAGTTCCGTCGGGTCTGTAAACATCGGATTTTTCCATGTCAACCGAAAACCGGACTTTGTTCATTTCCAGGAATATGAGTTCTTCCGTCATGCGCTTTTCCAGTTCATCTCCGGCAGCTCTTCTTTTCTTTGAAATGACAGAGCACAGAGAAGACATCTCTTTTGAAATGACTTCAAGTTCATTTTTCAAATCGATTATTCTGTCGTCTGCCGTCTCCAGTGTTTCCAGTTCTTTTTCTGCATTTGTTTTGAACTCAATTATCTCTTCAACTGTGTTTCCGTATTTTCTTTTTAGAGTTCTAATGAGGTCAAGTCTGGATTCAATCTGATCAAGCAGTTTCTCGGGATTCTGAATATCTGTTCCGCATTCTTTCATAACCGTTTCAGCTATGTCTTCACACATGTATGTGAAATTGGTCAGATACTCTGAATACTCGCCGGATTTGGGTAAAACATCACCCAGCGCTGTAAGAGCTTCAGTCGCCTTTGTTGCCAGATCTGACGCTGAATTGCCTTTTTCATTCTGATACAGAGCCTTGTAAATGAACTTTGCGTATTTAGACAGTTTCTCAGCATTTTCTGCCTTGATTTTCAATCTGTCAAGTTCTTCTTCCTCTCCTGATTTGAGAGATGCATCCTTAATCTCATTTATCTGGAACTTCAGCATTTCGATTCTTCTGTTCTTTTCGCGGGTGTCTTTAGTCAACTCGGATATCTGAGATTTTATCTCGGATGCTTTTGAATAAAGAACCGAATAGTCCGCCATCTCTTTTTCGACACCGGAAAATTCATCAAGATATTTTATGTGATTTTCTTCATCCAACAGAGCCTGACTTGCATGCTGTCCATGGATGTTTATTAGAAGGGGAGTGATGTCTTTTAATTGTGATACCGGAATGGATTTTCCGTTGATTCTTGCGACACCGTTTCCCGTTTCATTTATTTCTCTTGAAACAGATAATTCATTGTTCTCGCAATAAATGCCGAATTCCGACAGCTGCTTTTGAGTATAATCGCTTATATCTGTGAAAAGTGCGGTGACTACAGCTTTTTTCTCTCCGGATCTAAGACTTTCTTTGGAAGCCCTAGTGCCTGTGATGAGTCCGACCGAGCCAATGATTATTGACTTTCCGGCGCCTGTTTCACCCGTGAGGACATTAAAACCAGGAGCAAATTTTAAAGTTTGCTCCTTGATTATGGCTATATTGTTAATCTGTAATTCAGATAACATAGTCTTTGTCCCCTGTAATTAATAACCGTATATTGATTCGTTAATCTGATCTGTAAAGAGTTCAGCTTCCTCAACAGTTCTTGTGACTACAAAAATATTGTCGTCGCCTGCAATGCTGCCTACGATTCTGTTTTTTGCAACATGGTCGATTGCTGCAGCTGCCGCATTTGCCATTCCCGGGTATGTTTTGATGACTATAATATTACCTGCAGCTTCTGCATTTGTAACTGTTTCTCTCAGAATGTTGTTGAACTTTGATTCAAATATTGTTTCTTTTGATTCCGGAGCAACATATTTATAGTGATTAATTCCGCCGGGCTTTTTCAAAAGACCGAGCTGGTTGATGTCTCTCGATACAGTTGCCTGTGTAACATCAAAGCCTGCTTCTCTGAGTCTTTCTGCTAATAATTCCTGTGTGTCAATGTCTTCATTTTTAATTATTTCCAATATTTTTGCGTGCCTAGTATTTTTCATGACCTAATAACCTTTTCCAATTTTATCTTCCAAACATTTTTGTGCTTAATATGTCGTAAAAACGATTGCTTCCGATTCTTACGAGACGAGTTTTCAAATCGCTCTTAATAACTTCAACAATAGCATTTTCGGACACTTTGAATAATTCTTTTCCGTCTGCGCATACGCAGATATCTGTTTCTTTTGACTGGGTTGATCCCTGAATCGTCAACGAGGAATTGCCTGAGAATACAATCGGTCTTGAAGAGAACGAATGAGGGCAAATCGGAGTTACGCAGAATGTTTCTGTCGATGTGTCTATTACGGGACCTCCGGCCGAAAGAGAATATGCGGTTGAACCTGTCGGTGTGGCAATAATCAAACCATCTGCCTTAAGTTCAATTGCTGTATTTCCGTCGCAGCACAGATTGAAGTTTGCTATTTTCGAACTGATGCAGCTCGAAACAACTATATCGTTCAGTGCACAAAGCTCTCTTGTGATGCTTCCGTCCCTGATCTGGATTTCCATCATCATTCTCTCGTCAATCTGATACTCATCTGAGGCAAGTTTGGACAGTTCATCCAAATTGTCTTTTTCGATGGTAGCGAGGAAGCCGAGATGTCCGAGATTGATTCCTACAATCGGGAGTTCGTGAAGAGCGGCTCTTTCACATATTTCCAGTATAGTGCCGTCTCCTCCGAGTACCACGATGAAATCCGAAGCATTCAGCATATCTTCTATATATGTGAAATACTCAATTGAGCCCGGTTTTTCGCCGATTGAGTAGTGGTACCTTCTGTCGGCATTGACTTTGATTCCTGCGCTGTTGAGAATCCGCACGGTTTCCTTGGTATATGAGAAATCCGGATCCCTGTCGGGATTTGGAAAGACAGCAACGCTTTTGATATTCTCGTCCATTGTAACTCACCTTACTTTCCTACTATATTTTTAATATATTCCTTAGATATATTGCGATTTCCATTTTTGCGGAACAAAACGAGGTATTCCGTATTACCGTCACCGCCTTTTATTGGTGACTTTGTGAACTGTTCAGCATAGAGCTCACTCATTTCGGCTTCTTCTATTAATTGCAGAGCCACCTGGATATGTTTGTTTTTGTCTTTGACTATTCCGTTTTTTGTGTGAACTCTGCCTATTTCAAACTGAGGCTTTATGAGGCTGACAAAAACTCCGCCGTCTTCAAGCAGGCCCGAGACTACAGGGAAGACTTTCGACTGGGAAATAAACGAAAGGTCAGAGCAGATGAAATATATCTTTTCACTGAACATCTCTTTGGTGATTGTCCTTGCATCTGTTCCTTCCATGCAGACAACTCGTTTGTCTTTCAACAGAGAAGGACTCAGCTGTCCGTGACCGACATCTACGGAATAGACTTTTTTGGCGCCGTTCTGCAGCAGGCAGTCTGTAAAACCACCGGTCGATGCACCCAGATCCACTGCTGTGATTTCCTTTACGTCCAAACCGAATTCTTCAAATGCTTTTTCAAGTTTGTATCCGCCCCTGCCCACATACTTTTCCGGTTCACTGACTGAGATATCACACGGAAGGGCATCTTCGGGAATTTCAAATGATGGTTTGTCTATTACAACGCCTTTGTATGACACCCCGGAAGATATGAGAGACTGAGCAGAAGTTCTGCTTTTTGCTATCCCGTTTTTGTATAGAAAAACATCAGCTCGCATACGTTTCCTCGTGATTAATTTTTGTGTTTTCTATTATACCACTTTTTATACACAATATTCAACAGAAATGCATAAAAATCGCAAGTGAGAAGTATTTACTGAACACTTGCGACTCTTGTGTCAATTACATATGCATAAAACTCAAATATTCTCAAGCAGTCCCATACCGTCAAGCCAGTACAGAACATGAGATGCAAAGCCGTGACAGCAGCTTGCCTGAGGAGCCATATATTCCCAGAGAGTTCCAGTCGATTCTGCCATTCCGTAGAAGTATCCTTTTATGTTCTCCAGCAGTTCTTTGTGACATTTTTCTCTGAAGAGAACATCCAGTCTGAGATAGTTGCCTATGAATGCATTTGCGGGCCATACTTCCTTCCAGAGACCTTTTTCCTGTCTGTCGGGACCGAAATCTTTTAGAAGTATATCCCACAGTTTTGAATTCTTTTCTTTTGTGGCGACATTAAAGAAGAACGCATAATACTGGCAGGCTTCAGTGATCTCTCCTGAGAGTTTCAATACCCCGTTTTCGTCTCTCACTGCATTGTCGCAGTAAAAATCTCCAACAAGTGCCTGTTCATTAATGGCTTTCTTTATATCTTCGCTCTGTTTTCTGCAGCTGTCGTCATTGTACATATAGGCCATTGCATCGAGCATGCCCGAGAAGACCATGTTGACAGGATAGTTGACATCCATTGTCAGGTCGTTTGCATGAGACCACTCAACAAATGTCCATCCGTCAATTTTCTCGATGAGACCTGATTCATTCAGATATTGTTCTATCCACTTTTTCAGACCGTATACTTTGGATTTTGCTTTTTCGACAAGATCTCGGTCTCCGGTTCTGTCAAGGTATTCCTTGAGCTCTATAACATACCACATTGCCCATGTGTTGATGTATGTCTTGGAAAAAGACTCACCCGGATATATCATGGGAATCATTCCGTCGGGGATGTCATCGAATTTTTCCGGTAAAACGAAGTTTTCAAGGAATACGTGCTCTATTTCACTGTTTCCGTAGAGGACCTTTTCAACTCTTGATGTGAAGAAACTGTCGCAGAGCCAGCCGGCTCTTTCTCTCTCTGGGCAGTCCATATATACAGTGAAGGTGTTTTCTCTGTATGTCATGACAGCGGCATCGAAAATTTTCCGAATCTTTTCGTCGTCTCCGTTGTATCTGACTTTCGGCTCATCTGCTCCGAAAAAGATAATATGAAAATCCTTGACTGTAAATGTGCCTTTAAGAGAATAAATCTCCACATATTTCATTGTGTATGGCTCGAATGTCTCAACCCTGTGAGTTCCTTTGCCTTTAACTCTGATCAGATTGTTTTTCAGTGTCGTGGTTACACGCCAGTTAATATTCTTGTCCGGTCCGTCTCTGAGAATTTCATCGTGTCTGATGAGCAGCTCACAATCACCATCACATTCAAAGGTAACGGATATCATGCCGGTCACATTGTAAGGCATCTTGAAAGAGTAGTATTCTCCTTCATTCACTACCGTTCCTTCAAGTTTTGAAGAGAACTCTTCAAGGGAATCCTGATCAATGTTTCTTGAAAGAAGAGCCAGGTCCGTCTTAGGCACTTTGAAGTATGTTTTGTATTCAGGTTTGTTGATGTAGTACGGATACCTGAACTCGTCTTTGTGATCACCCATGTGGAATCTGCCCCTTGCATAAATTCTATCGGCAGGAACGGGGAAAAACGTGTTGTACAACGAATCTCTACAAATGTATTTTTTGTCCGGATACACAGCCATTTCAGGCTTTGGGAGCGAGGGTTCTCCTATATTGTAAATCTCGACAAAAGTTCTCTGATAACTGAACTTCTGAACTTCCTGTTCATGTTCCGGAACGAGAGAGCAGTCAAATCCGTTGGTTCCTGTCGCAAACAACACTTTTCCGTGATCAATAACTTCCGCACACAGGAATGAATCCTCCTCGAAAGTGTAGAAAGAAGGGAAATAGTAGCCGGCGACACGAATGGTTATATCATTTTTTTCTTCGGTCAATACTTTTGACAGATCCAGTTCATCTACTCTGTAGAATCCTTTTGCTGCCCTTGCGGGTCCGAAACAGAAGAATTCGCCGTTGACGCGAAGGGAATAATAGCTGTTGGAAGTCAGGCACAAAACGCAATCATCGCTCTTTGGCACCTTGACCGAAAAATCCAGCCAGAGGTTTATTTCTTTCTCTCTGTTTTTTGCCCAGATAGGGCATGCTTTTCTGAATGTGTATTCTTTCATGGCAACTCCAAAAAATATGGCAGACATAAGCCTGCCATATTCTGTTTCAAATTAATTCTTATTTGAGTTCAGCGAAATACTTGATTGTTCTGACCATCTGGCTTGTATAGCTGTTCTCGTTGTCGTACCAGGAAACAACCTGTACTTCAAAGAGATCATCAGCAATCTTGCTGACCATTGTCTGAGTTGCATCAAACAGTGAGCCATATCTCATGCCGATAACGTCAGAAGAAACGATCTGATCTTCATTGTATCCGTAAGATTCATTGGAAGCAGCCTTCATAGCAGCATTGATGCCTTCAACTGTAACGTCAGCCTTCTTAACTACTGCTGTGAGGATTGTTGTAGAACCTGTTGTTACAGGGACACGCTGAGCTGAACCGATGAGCTTGCCGTTGAGTTCCGGAATAACAAGGCCGATTGCCTTAGCAGCGCCTGTTGAGTTAGGAACGATGTTGGCAGCGCCTGCACGTGCTCTTCTGAGGTCACCTTTACGATGAGGTCCGTCAAGAATCATCTGGTCGCCTGTGTAAGCATGGATGGTGCTCATGATACCACTCTGGATAGGAGCGTAATCATTGAGAGCCTTTGCCATAGGAGCGAGGCAGTTTGTTGTACATGAAGCAGCTGAGATGATTGTGTCATCTTTTGTGAGTGTCTTTTCGTTTACGCTGTAAACGATTGTAGGAAGATCGTTTCCTGCCGGAGCAGAGATAACAACTTTCTTGGCACCTGCATCTATGTGAGCCTGTGATTTAGCTTTTGAAGTATAGAAACCTGTGCATTCGAGAACTACGTCTACATCAAGTGCGCCCCAGGGAAGATCTTGTGCCTTGGGCATAGCGTAGATTGTGATTTCCTTGCCATCAACTGTGATGGAGCCGGGAACCTTTACGGTCTTTCCGTCTTCTTCGAAAACGGGTTCCTTTGAATCAACTGTGTGAAGACCTTCGCCGATTCTTCCCATGTATCCGCCCTGAGCGGTATCATATTTAAGAAGATGAGCGAGCATCTTTGGGCTTGTCAGGTCGTTGATAGCAACGATTTCATAACCCTCTGCATTGAACATCTGGCGGAATGCAAGTCTACCGATTCTGCCAAATCCATTTATAGCAACTCTTACTGCCATAATAAAAAAACCTCCGAAATTTTTTTATAGGAATTTTATTTCCATACGGAGATATTTTATCTCAAATGCAATTGTTTTACAATAGAAAAATCGCAAAATGCACGCCAAAGTGTATACTTTCAATGAAAAGGATAATATAATGATAGAGTAAATGCGAGAATTAAGATTTTCGATGCATAATGCCGTCTAATGGTTGAGCGATGATTACATGGGAGGAAAAGAATTTGAAAAGAATAGTAATTGTCCTGATAGCATTGCTGTTGACAATCGCTCTTGTTTCGTGCGCAAACAAGGGAAAAACAGCCGATACAACAAAAGCAGATGTAACAACGGAGACAACTGCAGGAACAAGTGAAACTTCCGTAACAGAAACCATTGAGTTTCCTGAAGAAACGACTGCGGCTACAACAGAGACTTCAGAAAGCGAAACAACTGCAGAAGAAACTACGACTTCACCGCAGGAATCAACAACGGAATCCGAAAAGATAAATGTTGCGGAAATTGAAGCAAATGTTCAGAATCTCTGGGCAATCGAATCAGCGGACAAGAATATCCGGTACTCGTCAATGAATTTCCGCTTTAACAACGGAATAATTACAGGCGGAAGTAAGAATCAGTTTGGCCATGAGTATTCAAAGTGCGGAACATACAAAATTACAGATGACGGAAAGCTTCTTTGCACTTTTTATTCAATTGCGACGGGCACCGTGAGCAGTTGTGTTTATGTGCCGGGTTTTGATGACACGGGCGAGAGCATGACACTGTACTGCGAAAGCAGTGACGGACTCTCATATTTTGCGGGAAGAGAAGATGACTTTGACTACACATTGACATTGAAACTTACAAACTATCCGTCTGAGAGCAAGTCACACGACGCGAGACTTAAGGGTGACTGGGCTACCATGAAAAATCAGGAGATAACATATTTATCTCTCGGGTATTTCAATGGATTCAGATTTGAAGCAAGAATTAAAGACGAAATGAAGAGAGGCACATGGACGGGCTATTCCGGACAACTCACATTGACGTTTGAAGATGGTTCAGTCGCCACTTACACATATGAGCTCGATTCGATGGTAAGTGTAATCAGGTTATTGTACGGAAAAGAAGAGTGTTGCGAATTAGATAGGATGGTACCTGATTATTAGAAAAAAGAGTCAAAATGATACAAAATGTAGCATTATGGCCTTAATATTGCTTTATAATTATCTTGTAATGGTATAGGGTGTACTATGCCACCGACTAATTTGCAAAATTTATTTGACATATATTCTGGAGGGTTACTATGGAAGGTAAGAAAAGCGGATTCACTCTTCTTCATCTGATAATCGTTGTAATTGTTATTGCCATACTTGCAGGTGTCATGATAGGCACATTTGTATCTGTTGTTAGATCAGCTAAAGAAGCAAGTGCAAAGCAGCAAGCTGCTTGCGAAGCAATGATTAAGTCTAATGAAGACCTTATTGATGTAATCAAGAACACAAAGACCACAGCAACTGTAGATACTGATGCAATTGCAGCAGCTGTTGCCGAAGCAGTTAAGCAGTCAGTAGGCGGCACAACAACCAACGTTACAATCGACACTGATGCACTGGTTGCTCAACTCACATCTGTTGTAAACGAAGCTGTTACAAAATCAATTTCATCACAGACAACCCTTACCAGAACTGATATAAAGGAAGCAGTTGAAGATGCTCTCAAAGAGCACGAAGGCTCTTCTCAGCCTACATTGACAGCTAAAGAAGTTGAAGATATTGTCAAGACATACGTAATAAGATTCACATCAAATCTTGCTACCACAGACGATATAAACCAGCTTTCTCAGCAGCTTGAACAGCTTGAACAGGACATCATTGATGCTATCAATGGCTCAGCTCAGGGATAATAATTCATAACAAAAATACGAGGAGGCGGATGCCTCCTTTTTGTTTTCACGGAGATTATTATGGTAGATACAAACGAAGTAAAATCTTTTTTTGATTCACTTGCCGGTCATTGGGATGACAATATGGTAATCAACGAAAAAACCATTGATTTGATTCTCAAAAATGCCGGTATCAAGAGCAATGGAAAAGTACTGGATGTGGCGTGTGGCACCGGAGTTTTGATTCCGTATTATTTAGACAGAGGTGTTTCATCAGTTACGGCGATAGATATATCTCTAAAAATGATTGAAATTGCGGGGAATAAATTCAAATCCAAGAATGTCGTATTCATTTGTGATGATGCGGTTAATCACACTTTCGATACAGAGTTTGACAACATAGTTGTTTACAATGCTTTCCCTCATTTTGGCAATCCTGATGGACTGATATATAACCTTTCTTCATGTTTGAAAAGCGGAGGCAGGTTGACTATTGCTCATAGTATGAGCAGGGACAAAATCAATGAACATCATGGCAACATCAGCAAAAATCTGTTTGTTGATCTGATGACAATTGATGAATTGTCTGATTTGGTCGGTAGGTATCTGAGGGTTACAATTACTGTTTCCGACGAGAATATGTATCAGATTGTTGCTGAAAAATGCTGAATTTTCGAAAATTTTAAAGAAAACATAAAAATATATATTGCACGTTGCGTGCATTTATGATAAAATGACTCGGCTTTCGCGAAAAGGAAGTCACTTCACACACAGTCTGTATATCTGCCCGGTGCTCAATTGAGTTTGCAGGTATAGGAAAACAAATTGTGGAGGAAAAAACCAAAATTAAAAGGAGAAAGATATTATGTCAGTAGTATCACTCAAGCAGTTGCTTGAAGCTGGTGTACATTTCGGACACCACACAAGAAGATGGAATCCTAAAATGCAGGAATATATCTTCACCGAAAGAAACGGAATCTATATCATCAACCTCGAAAAGAGTGCTGCCAAAATTGAAGAAGCTTACAGTTTTGTCAGAGGACTCTCAGAAGACGGCGGAAACCTTCTCTTTGTAGGAACAAAGAAACAGGCTTCAGACGCAGTCAAAGAAGAAGCAGAACGTTGCGGCATGTATTACGTAAATACTCGTTGGCTCGGCGGTATGCTTACAAACTATCAGACAATCAAGAAGAGCATTACACGTCTTGAAGCACTTGAAAAGATGGAAGAAGACGGAACATTTGCTCTGCTTCCGAAAAAAGAAGTAGCTCAGCTCCTCAAAGAGAAATCAGACCTTGAACGCAACCTTGGCGGTATCAAGACAATGCCGGGTCTCCCTCAGGCTATTTTCATAGTTGACCCTCACAAGGAACACAACGCAGTTCTCGAAGCTAAGAAGCTCGGTATCCCGGTAATCGCTATCGTTGATACAAACTGTGATCCTGATGATGCAGACTATGTAATCCCAGGAAACGACGACGCTATTCGTGCCGTTAAACTCATTGCTTCTGTTCTTGCAGATGCTATCATCGAAGGCAGACAGGGCGAACAGAATGCTCCCGCTGAAGAAGCAGAAACTGAAGAAGTTGTAACAGCAGAAGAAGCTGAGGCAGAAAAAGCAGCTGAAGAAGCAGCTGAATAATACTAATCAATTTGGAGGAATATAAAATGGCAGATGTAAAAATCACAGCCGCTATGGTTGGTGCACTTAGAGATAAAACAGGCGCAGGTCTTATGGACTGCAAAAGAGCACTCGTTGAAACAAACGGCGATGAAGAGGCTGCAATTGTAATTCTCAGAGAAAAGGGTTTGGCTGTAGCAGCTAAAAAGGCTGACAGAGTAGCAGCTGACGGACTTGTTGCAGTATTGACAAAAGGCGAAAGAGTTGCAATGGTTGAAGTTAACTCAGAAACAGACTTCGTTGCAAAGAACGCTACTTTCGTAGAATTCGTAAACGGCCTTCTTCGCACAATCCTCGAAAAGAGCCCTGCAGATCTCGAAGCTCTCAAAGCAGAGAAATTCGATGGAACAGAGTTCACAGTTGAAGAGAAAGTTAAAGACATGATCTTCACAATCAAAGAGAAAATAGATGTAAGACGTTTCATCATAGTTGAAGGAACAACCACAACATACGTTCACGGAAACGGCGCTACAGGCGTTATCGTTAAGTTTGACGCAGATGCAACAGCAAAGAGCAACCCCGGATTTGCAGAGTTCGCAAAGAATATCGCACTCCAGCTCGGCGCTTTCTCAACAACACCTTATCTTGACAGAGAATCAGTTCCCACTGCAGTTATTGCACAGGAAAAGGAAATCATTTCTGAACAGATTAAGAACGATCCTAAGAACGCAAGCAAGCCAGATGCGATCATCGAAAAGATGGCTATCGGTCGTCTCGGCAAGTTCTACGAAGAGAACTGCCTTGTTGATCAGGCTTACATCAAAGATGATTCTCTCACAGTCGGCAAATATGTTGAACAGACAGCTAAGGCTTTCGGCGGCAGCATAAAGGTTACAGGATTTGTTATTTACAACAAAGGTGAAGGAATTGAAAAGAGAGTAGACAACCTCGACGAAGAAGTTGCAAAGATGCTCAACAAATAATCAGAACCAACAAATATGGCGTAGGAACTAAATCCTACGCCAAAATTTTTGCATAATCATAATATTATCTGTGTTTGGAATGGAAAGCAATGCCTGCAGAATCAGGTCCGCAGTGAGCTCCCGTTGTAGGGTTGGTTACAACGATGTCGTAATCAATATTATCTCCGAGCTCTGCTTTGAGCATGTTTGCAAGTGTTTCAGCAAGCTCTATCGCATCGGTATGACCAATTATAATCTTATAATCCTGAGGACAATCGCCTATTTCCTTAACTACGTCAATAAGGTGTTTGAGTGCCTTTGCACGTCCGACTTCCTTACCTACGCTTTCCATCTTTCCATTTTCGCCTATGTTGATTATTGGACGAATTCCGATAATGGTTCCCATTGCTGCAGATAGTCCGCCGACTCTTCCGCTTCTCTTGAAGAACTTCAGGTCATCAGCAAAGAAATATACTGCATAATGGTCAATTTCTGTCTTTGCCCATTCAAGGACATATTCAAGAGATTTTCCTTCCTTGAACAGTCTGCCTATTTCCTTGGCAATAAGGTTGCTGAGAATTGTGATTCCCTTTGTATCAATCTCATAGAAGTTTCTTTCCGGATAAGCAGCCTTTAATTCGTCAACCGCTCTGTGCATGTTGTCGAATGTCATTGTCATGGCAGCAGAGAAGTGAACGTACAGAATGTCGTTTCCTGCTGCAAATTCCGGTTCAAAATACTCTTTGTACTTCATTTCGGAAATTGCACTTGTTGTCGGGATTGTTCCTGCTCTCAGTGTGTCATAGTATGCCTTTGCATCAAATACCTCATAATCCTCATAGGGGTTAACTGTTTTTCCATCAGCTGCATATGGCATGCAAATCATTTTATATCCGTATTCTTTACAACTCTCCGGAGTCATATCCATATCTGAATCGCAAAATAGTGTTAACATAAATACCTCATCAATCGTATTTTTGTGTTGACTAATCCACACATGTGTATTATACTACAGCCGTGCCGTTATTTATGGTCATGTTGGAAAAATCCGTGAAATAAGCAACAAACATCGGCAAAAATGTGTAAAATGGTGACTTATGGAAAAGCGAGTTGACAGAAGAACAATAAAAACAAAAAGGGCTATAAAACATGCCTTTATTGAATTGGTGTCAAGAAAAAGCATAGACAGTATCACGATTACAGATATTTCAAGAGAAGCAGATATAAACAGAAAGACTTTCTATAACAATTACTCAGGTATACATGAGATTATCAGTGAAATTGAAGAGGAACTCTTTGAGACATTCAAGGCTGAAATAAAGGATCTTGACGTGGGAAGCGAAATGCAGAATCCTTACAATGTCCTTATAAGGCTTACAAGACTTCTTGATTCAAACTATCAGTTTTACAACACAATACGCTCGTCTGATCTGAACACACACCTGATGGCAAAGATAATCGGTTATTTGAAGGAGCAAACCAAAAAGGTTCTCAAGGCCAGGAGCAATTATGACGAATATGAGATGAATGTTGTCATAGATTATTCCATATCAGGCATGCTCAGTGTCTACCAGGAATGGTTGAATTCCGGCAGAGAAGAACCAATTGAAAAACTGGCGCACATAATAAGCAATCTGTTCTACGAAGGTGTCGAAAAACACGTCGTTCCAAAAGAATAAAAAACGAGCGGGAGATTTGAGTCTCCCGCTTATATTTTACCAGATTACGACGCGCTTATTTGGCGCAAGATACATTTTATCTTTTTTCGTAACATTGAATGCATTGTACCATTCTTCAAAGTTTCTCGGTGTCATGTTTGCTCTTGCCATCGCAGGTGAATGCTCATCTATTGTAAGGAGCAGCTGCAAGTATTCGGGTCTGGCTTTTGTTGCCCAAACTTTTGCCCACTGTGTGAAGTATTCTTCGTACGATGCATTTTTTGTCTTTTTCATGAGATCGAGTGTTACAGCCATTCCGCCGTTGTCTGCGATATTCTCGCTTACAGTCAGAGTGCCGTTTACTTTTCCCCATGGCAGTTCATATCCGTCATACTCTTTTATCATGGCTTTTGTGCTTGCTTTGAAGGCTTTAAAGTCTTCTTTTGTCCACCAGTTGTTGAGGTTTCCTTTTTCATCACATTTAGCGCCGTTGCTGTCAAAAGCATGAGATATTTCATGACCCATAACTGCGCCGATTCCGCCAAGGTTCTGGCTTCTTGTCTGTTTCAAAGAATAGAACGGAGGCTGAAGGATTCCTGCAGGGAATGTTACTGAGTTGTCAAATGGGTTGTAACATGCATTTATTGTGTGCGCAGACATAGGCCACTCGGTCTTGTCTGTGGGTTTATACAGCTTTGAAAAACTGTCCTCTCTCTTGATTCTGCCCAGCTTGCTGATTACAGTGAGAAGTGAATCTTTATCGTCAAAGACGAGTTTGTCGTAAATCGGACTGACCTTGTCCGGGTATCCCATTCTCACAACGATTGAAGACAATTTTTTGATGGCTTTTTTCTTTGTCTCATCAGACAAAATGCTGTTGTTGCTGATTCTTTCCCTGTACTGATCAATAATCTTGTGAGCAATGTCCGTTATATCTTTCTTTGCTTCTTCTCCGAAGTATTTGTGAGCATAGTACATGCCAATTGGTTCGGAGTAGTATCCGGACGTTGTAAGGAAAGCGTATTTTTCAGGGACAGGCATTTTGTTGATTCCCGTCAGTGCCATCATGAACATGTTTCCGAGTTCTCTGAGATGCTCGCTCAGGAAAGCTGTCGCTTTCATCAGATATCTTACATATGCCCAGTGCTTATACTGAACAAATGCTTCTTTGTTGAACAGAGTTTTGAAGTTCTTTAAGAATTTAGGATCTCCGACAATAATCTCTTCAGGCGCTGTTCCGAATAAATCTGTAAGTAGCTTCCTTACTTTTACAGGTTTCATCAGACCGGAAACGGTTCTTGTGCTGAAGGGATTGTACAGTTCTGTGTATCTTGTAAACTCTTCACGGCTCTTGACAAGTGAGCCTATTACTTCATCAAAAGCAAGTGTGTCTTTGAGGAAGAGCTGCTGATCTTCGGGACTCAATTTTGTCTCTGCGAGAAGAGCACCTATCATGTTGGAGCAGAGGCCGATCATCATGGCTTTCTGCTGCTCCATGCCCGGTCTGTAATATGACGAATCGGGAAGCAGGGTATCAGGACCAAGGAGAAGCACACAGTGCTTATCTGTGTCTTTCAGGTCTGTCTCTACATCTATTGAAAATGGAACCGGAACTCCGTCCAAAACCAATTCCTTGAGGTTTCTGTTGAAAGCGGTTACATCTTTCAGTTTGTTGATTCTGTCAAGACCTTTGTATGCCGGTCTCATTTTTTCTCTGTTAAGTGTTTTTGTGTCTTTGACTTTTTCAAACAGTTTGCAAGCATGTTCCATATGTGAATTCTCATATGAATGGTTCTTGCTCATTTCATTTATGTCTTCTCTGAGCTGAAGTTCAACTTTGTTGAAAATCTCTTCGAATGCTCCTGTTGAAGGCATGTCATCGGGAATGACCGCACTTTCTTGCCACTCGCCGTTGACTGAATTAAATAAATCGTCTTGTATTCTGATTTTATCCATATTTAATCACCTTTAATCATTCAATTTTGAGGTATTTTTTTACTGTCTCGGAGACTTTTTCAATATCATACAAATTCATTGCAAGAACAATGTTGATGCTGCTGCCACCCTCATCTCCGGAGAATTCTTTTGTTTCTTCATTGTACCAGCCAATATGGTAATTTGATGAATGATTTATCATCTGGCCAAACGGAAGAAGAATAGAGTCAACTGTACATTCTCCACCGCCTGATTTAAGTCCTGCGATGTATGCAACTCCCATGTGGCTTGCATAGAACGGGAAGGCATTTCCGCATGAGAATGAATACGGAGATGTTATGATTACGAAGGTGAAATACTGACCGAAACAGTCTTTTTCATCATATGCACCATCATTGTTTGAGTCAACTCTGTATGAGTATTTGAACAAAAGACCATTGTTGTCATTTTTGAAATACAGGTCAGCTTTGTTGTCTTTTGACATCAGGGCAAGAAGTTTGCCCATTACTGCCACATAGCCGCCTCCGTTAAGAGAATCATCGATTATTACAACTTCAACAGAACCTTTTTCTGCCCCCTCGGCTTTATTGTGGTTCTTTATCTCATTGAGATTGCGTGTGAACCACTCATGACTCTTAAGTCACGGGTGTTCCCGGCAAGCATAAAGAAGTTGCCGTTTTCTCCGATTGTTATTTTGTCGCCGCTTGTTTCTGAAGATGTGGAGACAAAATGTGTAACTGATCCATCTTCATACGTAATCAGATATGTTGTCTGACCATTCTGGGTTGATTCAATTTTTATGTCCGTAATTATCGGAGTTTCAACCTTCTGAGTTGCACATGAACTGATTACTGAAAACAGTATCGCAATTAGAACAAAGAGTGATAAAACTTTTACAAATTGGGTCTTTTTCATTTTTGTCACTGCCTTTCCATATTTTTCCGAATGGGATATAAGAAAATTATATCATATGATTCATTTCTTAACAACAGCGTGATGGTATTCAGGCAAAAAAAGACAGCCGTCAACATGTGTCGGCTGTCATGTCCAATTGTGGAGCTACTAGCCAGAATTGAACTGGCGACCTCGTCCTTACCAAGGACGCGCTCTACCAACTGAGCCATAGTAGCAATTGCAGGTAAGATTATATCAACTGGATGAGGATATGTCAAGACAATTCGGGAACATGTTTTGCCCGTTTTTCTGCTGTAATTCCAACAAATATATTAATATGTAATGTTTCAAATAGTGTACGATTATGGTATAATTCAAAGCATAAAAAGTATAGGGGGCGTGACATGAAAAAACTACTTGCGGTTGACGGCAACTCAATAATAAACAGAGCATATTACGGCATCAGACCGCTCAGTGCTCCGGATGGCACTCCCACAAATGCGGTTTATGGATTCATGAACATAATCCACAAGCATCTCGAGGAGATCAAACCGGACTATTTTGTTGTCGCATTTGATGTTCATGCTCCAACATTCAGACACAAGTTCTATACAGATTACAAGGCTGGAAGAAAACCAACTCCGCCGGATCTGCTTGCCCAGTTTGAGCCCGTCAAGGAATGTCTCAAAGCACTCGGAGCAGTATGCGTTGAAAAGAGCGGATACGAGGCAGACGATATTCTCGGAACATATGCAGCCATTTCCGAAGACAATGGCATTGAAGCATACATCGTTACGGGAGACAGGGATTCGCTCCAGCTTATCTCAGACACATCGTTTGTTCTTCTGGCAACTACAGGCGAATCTGTTAAATACGACAAAGATGTCTTCTTTGGCAAATACGGTATTTACCCCGACAGATTTGTCGATATGAAGGCGCTCATGGGCGATTCATCCGACAACATACCAGGAGTTGCAGGCATAGGCGAAAAGGGTGCAGGAAAACTCATTGCGACATATGACAGCATAGAGAATCTTTATGACAATATTGAGTCAGCAAAGGATATATCCGAAAACAACAAGGCAAAGCTTATCAGCGGCAAAGACAGTGCATTTTTGTCAAAAAGGCTGGCGAGAATTGACAGAGGTGTTCCGGATCTTCCTTCTCTTAATAAAGTCGAGTACAAAGGAATTGACAAGCCCGCTCTTGCTGAATTGTTCAACAAGCTCGGATTCAAAGTTTTCATTACTAAATTCGGTCTTGAAAAACAGGAAAGCGAGTATATAGAGAGAACCAGCGAAGTTCCAAGGAGCGAAAAAATAAATGCGGAAAAACTGCCTGGCAGTGAACTTTCCGCATACATAGATTACGACACGAACGCCATATATTATTCGGACGGGAAAAAGATATATGAGTGCGAAGACATAGAGTCGCAGAAAGACATTCTGGAGGGAAGTCCGAGGCTTATTCTCCACGATGTAAAAAGCGAAAGCCACACATTGTCTCAGTCCGGAATTACACCGAATGGCTGCACAGACGATGTCATGCTGATGGGATATATGTGTTCAAGCGGAGAGACAGACTTCTCACTTGAAAAACTTGCATCCAGAACGTTCGGTGCAACTGTTCAGTCACCTGCGGACAAGGCTTTTTACCTTTACAGACTGCGCGAATATTTCAAAAAGGAACTCGAAGAGACAAATCAGTACAAACTGTACAAAGAAGTCGAATTCCCGCTCGCATTCGTTCTGTACGACATGGAAGAGAGAGGGTTTAAAGTTGACGTAAAGAAACTCCATGAGTTTTCATCACAACTTCAGCTCATGATGAATGAAATTCAGGACAAGATTTTTGCTCTTGCCGGACGTGAATTCAACATTAATTCACCAAAACAACTCGGCGAAGTTCTGTTTAATGAGATGGGGCTTCCGAACCCCAACAAGAACAAAATATCCACGAGTGCAGATATTCTTGAAAAACTGAAACCGATCAATCCGATAGCCGGTTATGTTCTGGAGTTCAGGGAATATGCCAAATTCAAGAGCACGTATGCAGATGCATTATCTTCATGTGCTGATGAAAACGGAAGAGTTCACACGAGGTTCAAACAAGCTCTGACTGCAACTGGAAGGCTTTCTTCAACTGAACCAAACCTTCAGAATATTCCTATAAGGACGGAACTTGGCAGAAATTTCAGAAAATATTTTGTTGCTGAGAATTCGGATTCAGTGCTTGTCGATGCCGACTATTCTCAGATTGAACTCAGATTGCTTGCCGCAATTTCCGGAGACGAGAATCTGACGGAAGTGTTCCTCAGCGGAGGAGACATTCACGCTTCAACCGCCATGAGACTTTTCGGAGTTGAAAAGGATCAGGTGACAATTGAACAGAGAAAACACGCAAAGGCAATCAATTTCGGAATAATGTACGGAATGGGAAGTTATTCATTGTCACAGGACCTTCAGATTCCTGTTTATATGGCAGATGATTACATCAAGAATTACATGAGGACATATCCGAAAGTCGCACAGTATCTGGAAAACGTGGTAGCAAAAGCCAAGACAGATAAATATGTGACGACGATGCTGGGAAGGCGTAGATATATCCCGGAACTCTCCTCTCCAAAGAAGATAGAGATTGCATTCGGTGAAAGAGTTGCAAAGAACAGCCCGATTCAGGGAACTGCAGCAGACATAATAAAGATTGCAATGGTCAACGTCTTCAAAGAACTCAAAAACAGAAAGATAGATGCGCATCTCATTATGCAGGTGCACGATGAACTCATAATAGAATCATCAAAGGACTGCCTTGAAGAGGCAAAACAGTTGTTAAAAGACTGTATGGAAAACGCAGTAAAACTCAGTGTGCCGCTGACCGTTGAAGTCAACAGCGGCGACAACTGGTACGAAGCGCACTGAAAGGAGAAAAAGTGAGAAAACTGGAAATATTCCTGGCATTTCTGCTTGTGGCAGTTATGATCTTTGCCGCAGGCTGTTCTGCCAAGATTGAAACGCACGATGTGTCTGAGTACAAAAAGACATTGGAGTACAAAGACGGATTTAAAGTAATGATGATTACCGATATCCACATAAGCAGGCTTACCAACCTGGAGGAACTTACAATATACCTGACACATAACATCAATGAGGAAAAACCGGATCTCATTGTTCTGAACGGAGACAACTTTTTTGATGCAACCAAGTCAAGTGTGGATTATCTTTTCAAACTGATTGACAGCTTCGAAACAAGCTGGGTATACCTTCAGGGAAATCATGATCACCAGGGTTTGTTTGAGCCTGGGTATCCTGACGAAACTGCATCCAGAATGAAATATTCACTTAATGTGGACTATCCGAATGACGGCATTGACGGAACGCAGAATTTCTATGTTGACTTAATGGACGGAAATGACCTTGTGTACAGACTGTTCATGATAGACGGAGGTTCTTATACAAGACTTAATGCGGTCAAGTATACTTACCAGCAGATAGGAGACAGTCAATTGTCTCACATAGAAAAAGTGCAGTCTCAGGAAACTGATGACAGTTATACATCCCTTGCGTTTTTCCACATTCCGCTACAGGAATATGCGGACGCATACGCAGGATATGTTGAAGGAAAATACGCAGGAAAAGGTGAAAACAGAGAAGAAAACTACCCATCAGCATTTAATTCAAATCAGTTTAACAGACTGAAAAATGCCGGTATACGAGGAATATTCTGCGGACATGACCACATAAATGACTCGATTGTAGACTACGAGGGAGTCATAGTTGGGTATGGTGTCAAAGGAACAAGAGAAATATATCACGATGAAGATATGATGGGATATCTTCTGATTACGTTGACAGGTGAAGAGTTTTCGATTGACAACTGCCAGAGCGTTTTCGTCGACTACGATTCAGTTGTTGAAGGGAAGTGATTATATGAGAGAAAAACTTGTAAAAATCTTCAACAACGACATACTCAACTTCCTGCTCGCAATTATTCCGGGATATTACAGCATCTGCATAATAGTGCTTATTATAGGATATATGGGCGACAATGCCATAAAGTGGGCGGGCCCTCTTGTGCTGTATGCATTGGGAATTGTTTACTTCCTCGCTTTTGTGAAAAACAAATATATTAACCCAATCAGCAAAAAGGGAATCATCGTGTTCGAAATTGTGATGATTGTTCTGAAGATTGCAGGAGCAGTTTTGTTTGCAATGAATCTGCCGCTGTATCTTACCAATCTGAAGTATCACACATATTCGGCATTCTTCCCGATAGATCTGTTTGTTTTGTTTATCCTGTATGTCGGAATAGATATTGTCATCCTAACAGGCAACAAAAACAGAGAGTTCAGAGAAAAAAACAAACACAAAAAGAGTTTTGCAATTGTCGAAATACTTTCCGTATTGTTTGCTGTTCTGCTGTGTTACTCCGTCTATTCATTTATTCTTGGATTCGGATCGGTTTCCATATTGAAAACGGGAAACGGCCTGGGATTTGTTCTCATTGCGCTTCTGCTTATTGCGCCTTTGTTCAGCACTTTTGCTTCTTACATGAGGCTCAGAAAAAACAAATGCATTTTGATGCAGAAGATATCTGTTTCAGTCAGCATTGTTCTTGTGGCAGTTCTCATGGTTTACCAGATGATAGACCCCGACTTCATGGTAAACTGTGCAAAAATGTTCCTGCCGTTTGACTTCATAGCAAGTCTGGCACTGGGCCCGATCTGGCTGACATTCGAGAATTTATTCCCGATTGTTTTCTTGATAGCACAAAACAAAAAACAACAGATCAGTTCGTAGGTGGTTAAAAATGTCAAAGAAAGCCAAAAAAGAACCCCAATCGAGAGGGTTGAGCCGGATGTCAGCACAGGACTTACATCCGCTCAGGTTGAAGAGAGAGTAAAAAACGGATATGCAAATATTGTGACAGACAATACAGACAAGAGTTTTCTGCAGATTCTTGCGAGTAACATGTTCACATTCTTTAATGCAATACTGATTACAATAGCTCTCTTGTTCATAGGATTCATTATTTATCTGAAAGCTACCGGAAATGACGCAATAGTCAACCAGTACTTTGGATTTTCGAAGTTCATATTCCTGATTCCCGCCATTATGAACGTAACCATGGAAACTTTCCAGGAAGTGCACAGCATGAAGGTTATCCGCAAACTGAGAATCGTTACCGAGACAAAAGGTAAGGTTGTTAGAGACGGACAAATAGTTCATGTTGAGCAGGAAACATAGTAATCGATGATATTATCGCACTGAGCGCAGGCGATCAGGCAACTGCAGACATGGTGGTTCTTGACGGAGAAGTCTTCGTTGACTAATCAATGCTAACGGGCGATGCAGATCACGTTAAAAAAGTAGCAGGTGATACAATCCTGTCGGGCTCTTCCATCATTGTCGGAGAAGCCAAATGCCGTGCAACTGAAGTGGGTGATGAGACTTATGCAGCCAAACTCACAAAGAAGGTCAAGGGTGAAGGTCGTCACAAATCCGAACTCATGAGTTCAATCATAAAGATACTGAAGATTCTCACAGTCGGTCTTGCACTTGTGGTTTGTACAGTTGTAATAACACTTGTTGTTAAGATTTCCAACACGGGCAATGATCCGAGTATATGGAACGGACTTACGCTGTCGGTAAATGATCCCGTCACATGGGGCCTAATAGCCGTGATAGGCGGTTCATTCGGTATAGGAATGATTCCTTCGGGTCTTGTTTTGACAACATCTGTTGCATTGATGGTTTCGATTGCACAGCTTACAAAAAAGCAGACACTGATTCAGGAACTGTATTCACTCGAAAACCTTTCGAGAATTGACGTTATCTGCCTGGACAAGACAGGTACACTTACAGACGGAACAATGAACGTTGTTGACGTCAAAGCATTTGCTCCGATGGATGAAGTCACAAGGCATGTAAGAAACATTGTATATGCCGCAGGCGAACGCAATTCCACAATGGAAGCAGTATTCAAGAGATTCGGTGTTGCCGAAAAAGAGGAATATGTAGAAAACATACCTTTCTCAAGTGCCACAAAATATTCAGGTGTCGGATACGCGGATGGCAAAAAAGTGCTCATGGGAGCACCGGAATACCTGCTTGACAAAGATGATGAAAACCTGAAGATATCTGCTGAATATCTTCTATCTGGTAGCGATGCTTGTGATTGGATTTTTCGGCTACAAACTCTGGAAAGATCCGACAAAGAAGAACATTCTGATAGCATTCGGAATGGGTATTGCACTTCTTGTTCTGAGCATTGCAGAAATGGTATTTGCAGGAGCGATTATCTCCGAAGGAGATGTTCCGAGAGTAATAGACCAGGTAATTATCCTTGTGATTACTTTCTCATACATCATGGGTTCGGTAATAGTACGTGCAAACTACAACCTTGGATTGTTAAAGCCAAGAGACAAATTGAAAATAACAAAATTACATGAACAAAAAATCCAACAGTATAAAGAGGAAAGACCTCAATATGCTGTTGGATTGTTTTTATTTAGTGAATTTATTTGTTTTCCTCTTTTTTCTTCTTTTTCTTGGAAACTACTATGATAATTACGATAACGATAATTACAGCAAGTATTATCAGCAACCAGATGAAGATACAGAGTCCAAGAGGCTGAGGGCAGAAGTGACAAAGTGGGCAGGTCTTCTTGTCGGGATTATCAGGATTGTTGTTGTCGGTGGTTTCGTCAGTAACATGGCTTTCGCCCTGGTTGATGTCATTAGTGCCGAAGGAAATAATCTTTGAATAATCGGAATAAAAGCTGTCTTGTCCGGACTGATCGCAACGGTATCTACAGCGAAGTTCAATTACTGTGTCCTTTGGAATCGTCGGGCGTGAATCGTTGACAAGATGCAGCAGAGCGCATTCCATTTCGCCTGATTTGATGATCCAGTCGGTGTTGCCCATCAGCGTCCATTCTGTATCGCCCTTGACTCTCGCCTCGGTCTCGATAACAATGCCTCCTCCGCCCGCAGTGGCCCTTGTTGCATTCTCCATAAGCTTTTCGGGAACAGTGAGTGTGAAAGCAACAACTGGATTTTCATTGAATGTTTTGTCTGTCATGTGAAGGTCAGTGATTACCGGAGCGTCAACGTCGGCTTTTGTAAGCGGTCCTGTATTTTCTGCATTCTTGCCAACACTTGTGGTAGCTGACCATTCGGAGAAGTACCACTTATCCTGTTCTCCTTCTATTCTTACGGTCACGACAAAACGAGCGCGGAAATATACAGTATGTTTCGTATAGTCTATACGCAGTTCTTCTGTCTCTTCGTTATATGTGTACTGTTCCGGTCTAAGTTGGTCCTTCACTCCGGGAGTGTGTGTTTCTGGATTTCCGTTCCAGCGGTCATCGTTAGGCACAGCGCGCGTAATCCATATATTCTGAACAGTTTCCGTTGCGTTGTTTATACCTGCGTCAACTATGTCCCATTCACTGTAACGCGCATTTCCTTCGCTGTCGTGACCGAGACCAAAGTATTCGTCTCCATCCCAGTATTTGTTATAATGCCAGCCTGACACACTGTCGTTCACATCGTCGACAGCCCAGTCTATCTGAACGACCATCCAGATATCGTCGCAGCCTATGTTCTTCATAAACTGCTCTATTGTGCCGTCCAAATGAGCGGTTTCCATATTCTTGAAGAATGTGGTCATTTCATTACTCAAGCTGTATGACAGACTTGTGGTTGTCGGCGAATCGCCGCCATTACCCAACACAGCTACAACGTAAGCAGGAGAAACAAGTTCAAATGGCAACTCGTTTCCCGCAGCTGTTGCGAAAACTGTCATGCAAGACAGTACCATTACAGAAACGAGGATTAAAGATAGTATTTTTTTCATTTTAAAAACTCCTTTTTGTTTAGTCTTTACTGAAATTAACTGTTGTGGTTCCGGATGCGAATGTAAGTGATACACTCAGTCCCTTATGATTCACTGCGGTAAATGTGTAAATGCTGTAGCCCGCCACTTCATTAGTGTTCTCGGAAATATCAATGTCAAATCCGGAATTTTTCAATTGTTTTGCATATGCTTTTGCTTCTTCCAAAGATGAACTGATTTGCATTACCGTGATACTGTCATCATCTGCAACTATCATCGGATTGTCGAATGGCGGTTTAGGCACCTGTTTTGTGATATCATTATCGGGCCATTCATTCAGAATTGATGGGTTATCTCCGGTTTCCTGATTATCTGGATTATAATCCTCAAATCCTTCAATGCCTTTCAGCATTTCATCAATGCTTTTCTGGAATTCATCTGCATCAAAATCTTCCAGCCCTTTGATGGCTGCTTCGTATTCAGCCTTTTCTTCCGGGGACATATTCACGGTCGGATCAAGAGTTTCAACTGTCTTGTCTTCCCATTCCTTGTCTGAATAAGTTGCGATTTGTGCATCAGTAGGATATTCAAACCCGATTTCCGCAGAAGCATCATTTGGCTTTATCTCGACATTGCGGTACAAAAGATCGTTTTCTGCACCATCATTCAATGCATCTCCGCCTTCAAGAAAGTCATCATACAGTTTTAATAACTCATCAAGCGAAAGTTCATCAAGATTTATGTTTCCGTTTATGAGGGATATTAGTTTTTCCTGTGCAATTTCTGATGAAGTATCATCGGATTGTGTTGATGTATCGTCTCCTATATGGAACAGTGAGCATGAACAAAGAACTGACAACGTCAATAATAAGATGATTCCAATTACAAAAAATCTTTTCATTGTCCCACCACCTTATCTATGTTCTTAATCCACAACGTGAGCATATTGTCACGCAATTCACTGTAAATCTGATAATCTGCCAGTGCGGGGCAA
The DNA here is from genome assembly GCA_024693345.1 of Clostridiales bacterium. Classification (GTDB taxonomy): domain Bacteria; phylum Bacillota; class Clostridia; order Oscillospirales; family CAG-272; genus CAG-841. Next base: position 6,592 of record JAILLB010000028.1, on the reverse strand, counting down.
CCGATAGTTGTCTTTCCGTTTGCTACAAGGTTTCGATGAGTCCAACCTACTCCCATTGGTGCGGAGAGCGAATCATATGCCACTGCTTCGTGGCTGTTCCACATAATTGCTGGGTAGCGGTTGCCATCCAACATAGTGCCTGAACAATCCTCTTCCATAGTACATTTGGCAGAGTAGTGCACACCTGTGCCAGTGATATCAAGCGAACCATCATTCCATGGTCTTATGCCTAGTGCAAAAGTGACTTTGTGAGCAAGATTGAAAGCAGAGACATCTTCTGCGCCGGCCAAAGGTACCTGCTTTGTCAGTGTTGTGCCTATTGCATTGCGCTTGTCGATATAAATCTGAGCATTGCTCAGTGTAATTATTTTGGTTAAAGAGGATTTTTCTTTGGCAGACTCAGGTCTGAGGTCATAAATTGTTTGTAACTTTTTGAAAATGGCATTTGAGTTTGCGAAAATGTTTGGAAAATTCTGATCGAAGTTGTCAAGATCATGCCATATCTGAAGCACTATACTGCCTTCATATACACCGCTCCAGTTAGTCGAAGAATCATCTCCGAAACTGTCTACGCGCTGCATATCAACTTTAAGCCACTGTATCTGGCCAACCTCTACTCCAAACAGAGTTTTCTGCTTGTATTTTGAGTCATTAACTTTCAACTTCCATTGATTTCCGCCGCGTGCCTCTTCTGCTTTCTTAAGACGAGTATTGCATTCACGGTAGAACATTTCAAGCAAAAGCTCACGCTGCATTGCCTGTTCGGCAATCTCTTTTTCGTTTTCCAGACGTGTCCACTCCTCAGCTATATCCTTGGTGGCGAGAAATGCATTGAGTGCAATATCTGCCCATTTAGCTCCGGTTATAAATTTGACCGCTTCTCCCGAAAGCTGACCTATTACAAAGTTTGCGGTGACATCCGTTATTTCCTTAGTGCCGGTGTACATATCGTAAATATCTGCGACAGTACCGAAGCCGGCGACGTTTAATCCGATTCGCAAGGCCATTGCGGGGTCAAATCCTTTGAGGTGTTTTGCCTTTTCAATGACTGCTTTGGAGTATTCCAGTTTTCCGCTGGTCATCTCCATCTGATTCATGACCTGTTTGATGATCTGGTCAATTTCGTCATTAGACAGGGTGCTTCCGTTTGTCAATTCACCCTTGAACTTTGTCGTTCCGAGCTGAAATTCCACTTCGATTCGCAAATCCTTGTTTTCGTTGATTCGAGTGTAGTCAACTCCGTCAATTCTTCCCGGGTGTTTCATTGCAGATACACTGCTGAAAGATAACATAACCGCAGTCAGTATTAAAACAGCAAGAAGAGAAGACACGATTTTTTTAAATCTTGACATCTTTATTCTCCTGATGAAAAAGCCTATTTGAGAATTCTAATCTTTCCGACTACAGGCAGTTCCTTTGCTTTTCCGTTAACTGCGTTGATAATGCCTAGTATTGCGAGAACCAAACAAGCAACACTTAATAGCACATTGAATATAACAAATATCCATCCGACATAAGGAATGATGGAGAGAATGCTTAAAACTACCCATGCAATAATTTCCACGATTGCGAGAACGATTCCCTGATTGCAGTGAAAACGAGCGAATTTCGACTCTTTTGCAGCAATTAACGGAATCAGAACCAACCATGAGAGATACGCAAATATTGACATTGTTTTGTTCTGTTGAATGTCATTTTCATCAAATTCAGATGTTGAATCTGTTGTGTTTGTGAGTTTTTCTTTTAAATCTGCCATAATAAAATTCCTTTCTTCAGCAGTATTAAAATGATTTTGGAAGGTGGATGACCACGTCCGAGTAAAATAATAACAAATAAAAAAAATTAATAATAGTGCCGAATGGCATGACATTCGGCACTATAGAGGTGCATATTAATCTTCTGAAGATGGTCAGTTGTTACCGATTAACCGATGTTCAACTGCGTATCTGGACAAATCTGCGCGGCTGACACAAAAAGTCTTGTTCAGCATCAGAGAAATCATATTCTTGACTGTCCCGGGCTGCAGTCCCAGTTTTTCCGCAATTTCCTTGTTTGACATTCCGTTGCAGATATATCCGAGAGTTTCAATTTCGCGTTCGCTGAAGTCCACACATATTTGAGAAGCCTCGCGTTTGCGCAGTTCTTCCATAGCGACTCCGTCTATTACACTCATTCCGTCTAAAACTGAATAGAGCGAAGAACGCAGCTGTTTTGGGTCAATTGTTTTCAGCAAAAAGCCGTCACATCTTGCTTTGAGAGCCTTGTCAACTGTTTCCGCATCGCAAAAAGTGGTAAATGCGACTATGCGTATTCCGGGAAACTTATCTTTTATGATTTTTGCCGCATCTGCGCCTGAGAGAACAGGCATCTGCATGTCAATCAAAACGATGTCGGGTGTTTCTTTTTCGCATAATTCAACTGCTTCCTGGCCATTTGATGCAATGTTTGTCAGCTCAAAATCTTCCCATTCGCTAATGGCGAGCTTCAAACCATCTGTCAGGAGCGGATGGTCGTCAGCAATCAGTATTTTAATTTTCTTGTCCATGTTGATTCCTCCAAGTTACAGTTATGCCAAATCCTTGACCGTTTTTAGTTTGATATTTGATTTCTCCGCCTGAAGATATAACATCATTTTCTATGACGCTGAGTCCAAATCCCTTTTCAAATTCTCCATGAAAAGATCCGTTGTCAGTGATTGAAACAGTTGCAGACGATTCAGATAGTTCTGCAGTAATCGTCATCATATCCGCAAATGAATGATCAAGTGTGTTATGATATGACTCTTTGCATATGCGCTCAATCAGTGCATATTTATCCTTCAAAAACAAAGGCTCTGTTCCGTTAATTGAAATGTTTACTTTAATCCTGGAAAGATGCGCGAAGTACTGCAGCAGTTCTTCAAGTGAATCATATTGATGATGTTGTTCTGTGAACGAAGAATGTCTGCAAATCTCTTTTCCATCCCTTATAAGTTTCAAATAGCGTTCGGGGTCGGATTTTCTCAGTTTGATGCACATTTGGGCAATGGTGAACAATTCAGTTATTGAATGCCCTATGTCATCATGGATGATCTGAGCTACTCTCAGTTGTTCTTCGTGTTCGGTCAATTCTTTTGTTTGAAGGGCAAGTTCTTGTAACTCGCTGTTTTTCTGATTCAACTCTTCAACAAGGTTGTTCAGCTTGTTTTTTGTCTCCCTGCGCTGCTCAGTAAGTGTCATCAGCTCCGTAACATCAGAAAGCATGACAGTGTACCCGGATACTGCATTTTTGCTGTGAATAGGGGATACCTGTTTTTTAAATATCTTTTCGCCGACGTTTACTGTATCATCTGAAGTATCAAAACATCCCGGAACCAGATGTGTGATTTTCATGCCCTTTTTTGCGTTTTTGTAAGGATATGAACGATTGAAATCAAGTATATATCCAAACGCATCTGTCACGAAAACAGTATCCGGCATACTCTTAAAGATTCTTGATTTTTCCATAGGTCAATTCTCCTTCAACGCTGTCACGGTTTCCCGGACCTTGGATATTGCATTCTGCGTCAGAAGAATGACGTCATTTAAGGCCTCGTCTGCCTCGTCTTTGCCGCTTTCTGCAACAGACAAATCCTCGGCTATTTTTTCAAATGTCTCGTCAGTAATTCTTTTTGTTTCTGCAATTCTTTCCTGTTTTTCCTTTACTCTGGGAATCTCATATAACGAGCCAAGATATGCATCGATATTGTGCTGTTTGATTTCCAGCTCTTCAACAAGATTGTTCTGCTTTTCTATTTCTTTGTCCAGCATTTCCCGTTCTTTGACAATGTCGCTTACATCTGTAATAACGACCGTCACGAGATTCTGGCTTTCCGTTGAAACTGCTGAAACGTGTATGTGTTTTTCTTCAATTACATCTTCAAACGAATTGGAGAATGACAATTTTTGGATGATTGTTTTCAGTATGCTGTCATATGCTTCACAAGACTTGTTTTTATACACAATCTCGCCATTGAGCGAATCGAAGATGAACAGAGCGCTCTGAGTGTTTTCCAATGCTTTTTCAATCGATTGAGAAAACAGATCAACATAACGAAAACGGAATATCATCAGGTACAGACAGATTATTGATACCGTCATAATAATCGGCATATAGTCGAGCGTATCGATTTTGGTGATTGAACGCACCAGTGCTGCAACAGCAGGCATAATGGGGTATAAGGAAAAAACAACAATGCGTTTAAGCTTGTCTTTCTCCTTCCGAACAATATGGACAACAGAAATAATCCATCCTATGAACAGAGTTCCGTAAACAATCAAAAGACATGGCAAAAAGAGCTTTCCGTGAACAACAGGCTCTCCCATGACCAGTTTTTCATAAAACAGATTGTGTAAACTGTTTGTGCATACTATGATACATACTGCGCATGCCTGGGTAAGCATAAACGCCTTGAAAATGCGGCTTTCAGATAAACGCTCGTGTCCGGCAAGGTACAGATTCCAAATGAGATAAGCGGATGTGGCAAAAGTTGTTCCAACAAGCTGATAATATACGGCGAAAACGTAAAAATCGTTTACAGGGAAGAAGATATATGCAATACTTTCAAGCAATCTTCCTGAAATCATTACCCACAAACCGACAACAACAATGGTAAACCAGCGCCATATCGGTGTAGGCTGACGGTTTTTTATAAGCCTTATAATCAAAATGATGTGCACGGGCAGATAGATTGCCTGCATTACAAGATTGGCTATTCTGTACCACTCCATATTATTCCTCCTTCCGTGACTTGTTTTCCTTAATACGATTATATGAAATGGTGCGGCCTTTTTCAAGACCGCACCATAAGCTGCCTATTCAGATTGTTTATTCTTCTTTTGGCGTTTCAGTTTTTACAAGTTCTGTAACTGAAGTTGCGAGACCTGCGAGTGACTGAATGTTGCTCGGAATGATAATCTTCGTTGCTTTTCCGTCTGCAGCTTTTGCAAATGCATCAAGGCTCTTGATTGCAATGACTGCTTCTGTCGGGCTTGACTCGTTGAGTTTCTTGATACCTTCTGCAGTTGCTTCCTGAACCTGGAGAATAGCTTCAGCTTCACCTTCAGCTTTTCTGATTCTTGATTCCTTCTCAGCTTCAGCAAGAAGAATCTGTTTCTGTTTCTGAGCTTCTGCGTCGAGGATCATAGCCTGTTTCTTACCTTCAGCTACGAGAATTGTTGAATTCTTTTCACCTTCAGCTCTCAGAATCTGTTCACGGCGTTCACGCTCTGCCTTCATCTGTTTTTCCATAGCGTCCTGAATTTCTCTCGGAGGCATGATGTTCTTAAGTTCAACTCTGTTGACTTTGATTCCCCATGGGTCTGTTGCCTCATCAAGAATTGAACGCATCTTTGTATTGATGATATCTCTTGATGTAAGAGTGCTGTCGAGTTCGAGTTCGCCTATGATGTTACGCAGGGTAGTAGCGGTAAGATTTTCAATAGCCGCCATCGGGTTTTCAACTCCGTATGCGTAGAGCTTGCAGTCTGTTATCTGGAAGAATACGACTGTGTCTATCTGCATTTTAACGTTATCTTTCGTGATAACCGCCTGCGGCTCAAAGTCCGCAACTTTTTCCATTAAAGATACTTTCTTTGCAATTTTGTCAATGAAAGGAACCTTGAAATGCAAACCTGTGTTCCATGTTGCGTGATAAGCACCGAGTCTTTCAATTACATATGCGTGAGCCTGCGGCACGATGTGAATGCTTGTTGCAATTACTGCAAGGGCAACAACGCCCAGTGCCACCAAAAAGATAATGAGTCCTACATCCATAACTATACCTCCTGTTTACTCTTCCTTTTCTTCTTTGACCAGTATGAGCTTTACGCCGCTTATTTCCTTAATGACGGCGATTTCGCCCACTTCGAATGTTACATTTTCTTCAGCGGATCGGGCAGTCCATTCTTTTCCTTCAATCTTGCAGGCACCAGCTCCTGCTATATTGTCCACTTTTTCCGTTACGACTGCTTTTTTGCCGATTACTGAGTCAGCATTTGTGTGTACGATTTTTTTCTTGCGCACCCAAGGCATGAAAAATACCAAACATATTGCCGATATCACAAAAAAGGCGGTCAACTGAGCCCAAAGCGGCAGTCCCGTGAGAGCAAAAATGGTTGCGGTGATTGCACCGGGAATAAACCAGATCGTCACGAGAGTAACGGTTATCGCTTCAAATACGATTGAAAATATGGTGATTCCAATCCAGATCCAAGCAATTTCGTTCATAATATGACACCTCCTTCGCTTTCTTTGCTACCTAAATTTTACCATGAACGTCAATATCTTGTAAAGAAAAATCGGTCCGATTTCATAGGAAATAGAATTTCCTGTTTTGCATATTTTTCTCAACAATCTCAATTTATTTGTTGAATATTGTATTACCTAATGATAAAATTACCTCTGTTGTTAATTATTATGCACGCAAATCTGTATTTTTTCTGGAGAAAAACATGGACAACGCGAGAGAGAATACAAAAGGTTTCATGGCCTTTACAAGGAGAATGGAACAGTCGATTATAGTCCGCTCAATCAGGAACGGACTTGTCAGCATGATTCCGGTTCTTATCATCGG
>JAILLB010000001.1 GCA_024693345.1 Clostridiales bacterium | reverse complement strand
GGAACTGTACTCACGTATTATTCATACGACAACAACGGAAATCTGCTCAGCAGTCTTGTCGGAGGAAACTACACCGGGACATATACCTATGACCTGTTCAACAGGGAAAAGAGTTTCACGCCGAACTTCATCAGCTATACCTACTATACGTACAGAGCAGATGGTCTGAGACATTCAATCGGAAGCACAACGCACTGCTGGGACGGAACCAATATAGTCTGTGATATTGATGGAACTGATTATACTCTGTATTTCAGAGCAATAAGCCTCATATTCTACAGAGAAAACAATACAGACAAGTATTATCTGAAAAACTTCCAGGGAGACACAGTTCAGCTGACAAATACAAGTGGAGTTGTGGTCAAGAGTTACAAATACAACGGATACGGCGATGAGAAAGACAAAGATCCAAGTGACAACAACCCATTCAGGTACAGAGGAGAATACTACGACAAAGTAACCGGAACAATATATCTGAGAGCCAGAAGTTATTCTGCATCAAGAGGAGTATTCACAACAGAAGATCCAATTCGAGATGGAGACAACTGGTATGGGTATTGCGGGGGTAATCCAGTCAATAGGATTGATTTCAATGGTGAAGAATGGTGGCACTGGGCATTAGCTGCAGCAATTGTAGTTGCTTGCGTTGCGGCAACAGTCATAACTGCAGGAGGATTCGCAGCGGCAGCAGGAGCAGTAGCTGCAGTGGCATCAGGAACGGCTGCTGTAACAACTGGAGCAACAATAGCAGCAGGCGCGACTATTGGATCAGGAATGGCACTTGGTGCATGTGTGATATCAGCCTATTCAACTAGTTCAAATCTCGAAGAGTTTTCTGAAAAAGGTGAAGAAGCTCTTAATGAAACGGTAAAAGGTACAATATCTGGCGCAATTTATGGTTGTGTTGTCGAGTATGATTCAATTAAGCAAAACGAATGTGGCTTAGGAAAACATAATTCAAAAAGAGTTTCATGGGATAAAAATGAAGATGGTAGTAGTAACACAAAAAAATCAACAAATCTATATGGAAGGAAAGGATGTCCGGGCCATCAGGGTTTAATTAATCAACAGAAACAAAAAATGATTGATGCTGGTTATACAGATATAAAAACAGAAGCGTATATAAAAACAGACAATAGTCGAAGATTTGTTGACATTGCAGGAACATCACCTGATGGAGTTAGGGAGTATTATCAAGTTGGAGTGACAAACAAGACAGGAATACCCAATACATTTGAAGGTGCGGTGAGTAGAGAAAGAACTGTGTTGGATGACATTATCGATTGTTTTGAATATGATGTAAAATCAGGAGCAGTTTACCAAGTTATTAAAGAAAATGTATATTTTCTAACATACCGTATAAAGTAGGTGACTTTATGGGAAGACAAATAAATTATTATGCAACATCTCAAGATATGACAGAATTGATTGGGCATATAAAGTCAATTAATGGAATTATTGTTGATCAACGCGGTGAAAAATTAACCGAATATGATTTGGACAAAATAACGGATAGGTTATTTTTAATGAATAAGTTTGGTGATGTCACATTGTATATTGCGACAAATGAATCAAATATTGTTTATGGGATACGAAAAGACGGCACTAGATATATTAACACACCATTTTCAGACACCATTGAATTCACACCTTCAGGTAATCATCATAGTGGTCATTTTGAAGAATGCCCTGGACGTTTATACATATCTACAGATGTATACCAGCGTTCGGAACAAATAAGGAAAATGTATAACTCGATATCGAGATTTATTAAGACACGATACAAACTATCAGATGAAAAATTCTTTTATATTGGAAAAGATGCTTATTGCTTATATAATGAAGGTTTATTCTATGTTCCTATTGATTCATTTGAGGGTATCACAATAGATATGAAACGAATTGAGGTAATAAAAGTTGCATTTTCAAAGAATAGTTTATTGGATTTCCTTGGATTTATATATCAAAATGGTGGATATTTGATAAGCGAAGAAGGTAATGTGTTGCCGTTAAATCGCATAAATAACGTATTATATGACGAACGCTATTTTGATCCCAAAAGGTATGATTCATCAATTATCACTACGAGTAATTCTAAAATTGTATTTAACAAATTTAAATACAAAAAGGTAATTCAAATGAATAATTCCGAATATATTAATTTGCACGCAGGAATAAACTCGATTTTCTATGATTGTAGAGTAAGAGTATACCGAAAAGAGAACAGCGAAATATGTGTTTTATTTGATAGAATAAAAGAGTATTTATACAGCAACTATGTTAAACCAAAGCATTGGCCTCGTATGGTTAGAACAGATGAAATTGAATTGTATAGAAATAATTGTCGAATTCTGCTTATTTAATGCTAATCACGATGGAGAAGAATATAAGTTTGTGATGAAGACGGAATAGATTAAGCCTTCTATTTTAGAGCAATAAACCAGTATTCTATAGGGAAAATGCTGCAGACTAGTATTACCTCAAGAACATTCAGGGAGATATAATCCAGCTGACAAACTTAAGTTGAGTTGTAGTCAAGAGTTACACGTATGATGCTTATGGAGAAGAGAAGAATCCTGTAGATAGTGACAATAACCCGTTCAGGTACAGAGGCGAGTACTACGACAAAGTAACCGGAACAATATATCTGAGAGCCAGAAGTTATTCTGCATCAAGAGGAGTATTCACAACAGAAGACCCGATTCGAGACGGAGACAACTGGTTTGGGTATTGTGCAGGGAATCCAATTAATTGTACTGACCCGACTGGTTGTGTTAGAAGAGAATGTGATTTTGTTCAATGCGTGGAAGCGGGCGGTAGTAAACAGAGTAATGAAAGTGAAACAAAGCCAATTGTTGGTATTGATATAAACAACTGCAACGATGAAACAATGATACCAGACACAATAGGTTCAGAAAAAGTAGATAACACTTTAGAAGATTTCAAAAAAATATACAAAGATACTTATGGAAAAGAATATGTACTTCCAGATAACGCGGAAATTGCTTGTTCAGAAAGAAGAATAACTGATGCACAAGAATTTGCAAATCATGTAGTAGTAGAGGTAACTTTTTCAGTAATTGGTCTTTTCTTTCCACCATTGAAGATGGCAGGGTTGGCTTCTAAAATGGTATATCCATTATGTGGGGCTTTGGTATCGTCACTGATTTTTGTGCCTAATGCAGGGAAGTATTATGTATATACCGTGATTGAGAGATATACAAAAACACTAAACGTAGAAGTGGCAAATTATCATGGTTATAGCGTATATGAGCCACAAGAATTTGATTGCTTTAGAGCAACACAATATTGGGTTGTTAACGGAGAGGTTTCTTTTATACAACAATACGAAGGTGATTCATCTTATGCTTATACGTACAGAAATCATCCATAATTAGGGGGGAAAAACAATGTGCAACCATAGTCCGAAATACGATTTCTTTTTGTCAAAAAAGATAAGGGGTGAAAAATTCTTTTGTAAAAAATGTGGGGTTAACATTTCTATTCCAATATTTTATCGAATAGTAGCAATTGTTATTGAAGTCTTATTTTTTCTTTCTTTAGGCTTTGGAACTTGGATAAGAGTTTGGATGAATGGAAATATAATCTTAACGATAATTGTCTCATTTTTTATAAGTTGTAGTATATTGTTAGTTCATTTTCTTTTCTTTTTGTTCACGTGCAAAACAAACAAATGGAAAGAAATAGAAATAAGTAAACCAAACAATTGCAAATATATTGACTCAGGTACGGAAGAGAATACTACGACAAGGTAACCGGAACAATATATCTCAGAGCAAGAAGTTATTCTGCTTCAAGAGGTGTATCCACAACAGAAGATCCAATTCGAGATGGAGACAACTGGTTTGGGTATTGTGCAGGGAATCCGGTTAACATTATTGATCCGACAGGGTGTATAAGAAAAGAAGCGTTTATAGTCAACTATGATGAAACTATGACTGAAAATGGTAGTTCACACGATGCCGATGAAAATGCAACAACTAAAGAAAATAAACCGAATTCCAGTGATAATGAAGAACAGAATGGAGGATTCCTAGAAGGATTATATAATTTTGTTGTAGAAAAAGTGAGTTTTTCATATTGTTGGACTAGTACGAAAGAAACGTTTTTAATTGTCACACGTGAAGAAGGAACAGGCGCGGCTTACCATTGTACCAGTGAAATTGATGGCTTATTATTTGCTAATATTGATCTTAACAACAAGAGTGTTGACCTATCAGTGCCGATAAATATTGATGATTTTAATGGATGTTTTAAAATAGGTTTGTTCGATTGTTCTTTTAGCATAATAGTTGATAATCGGACATATGCATTGAGATTTAGTGAGGAAGGCATTACTATTGGAACGTACTATGACATTGATGAAACCTTTTTTGCTTATGCTGAGTATCACGTGGACTCGTTAAAAGAAACAATCAAAAAGGTAAAAGATGAAACATTGAAAAGAATTGAACAATTCATAGAGAACACTTCTCCTGAGGATATTATTGGAATTGGAATATTTGTTGGATTTTCGATTTTTGTGGGAATAGGAATGGGTTTTGCGAATCATGAAAAAGGATATAGACCAATGTCAATGGCATTCGTATGAAGATATAATGAAATAGGAGTTGATGAATATGATTAATTACAACGTGAAAAATAGACTAAAAATGAGCGTTATTGCTAAATGTGGACTATTTTTTTTGAGTCTTGCACTTTCAATATCTTTACTATCCTCGTGTTTTTCATTACACCAAGAGAAATCAAAAATGATTGTTGGAAAAGAAGCACTTGAAGTTTTTGATGAATTATCAAATTCTGTCGAAACAATATTTGAAGAAAACGATTTTGTGGCAATGCATCTATTATACGCATCTTCAGAAAATGAAGGATACAATAAAGCTATGATTTTTGGGATTGTTGAAAAAAGGCTCATAGGGTATAGTTATTATAACGGAGCGAAAAACATTGGAGCACTCCAAGATTCTTTTTCTTCCAACACAACACATATTATTGCGTCGTTCCAAAATAAAGGCTTATTTAATATCAATCAAGATAATAATGCAAACTATTATTTTTCCGGTGTGGAAGACTTGGAACACGGAAATCTTGATCATCTTTTGAATTTTGATTTAAAACTTGAAGATTATAAAATTGCCAAAGTGACACAAAATATCAATTCAAAGGATGTAACTTACTACAAGTTTTTTTCAGAAATAGTACCTGAAAATCCACTCCTATCTCTGGTTTTGGATTATTATGGTATTGAGTATTATGACGACTATTTTGAGATTCGATATAATGAAGACCAAATCATTCTTATCGTAAAAATTAAGAATGGCAACGAGGATTTGTTACTATCAATGGTAATAATAAAAGAAGATAACTCGAATATTCCTGCTGTGATTAAAAAAATGCTGGGGTATTTGGATACAAGACATCCATTGGAGTCATTTAACGAATGGCCAAATTATTACAAGGAGGAATTAGACGACTATTTGAAAGGAATAGAAGTTCCAGTTCCAAATGGAGTCTCAATGTATAATGAACTTGTATTTAATGGTGAAGAAACATGCGTTTTTGTTGACTATGTGCCTAATGAGGCATTTATTTCCAACTATGAAAAAACATTGTTGAGAAATGGATTCTTGGCAAAAACAGATGAAGAAAAAGTATATTACAAAAATGTCAATGAAGAGGAAAATAAGACCATTTGGATTATCCTAAATTATGATGAAGGTATTGGGGCGACAATAACCATGTCAATAAAACCGAAACAATAGTACGTACTTCTTTTGATTCCATTGTCAAAAAAATCAGGTGGTTGTTATGTCAGCATAAAAACGGGGTTCGACTGTTGACATATGATGTTATTCTAAAAATACTGAAACAATAATTATCCCAATGTTATCAAACGATTATCATTCTCGTTAAACTTCTAAGTGAGTTTTTTATGACGCGAAAAATACACAATGTTTACAATACCTAATGGAACTACCGCAATTGTTGGTAAAGCATAAAACAATTTAGTAATACTACGGGGGGAGGGCTATAGTGTGGGGATGCTCACTTGGAAAAATGGATATAATAGATAACAAAAAAATAGTCAATCTTGCAAATAAAGTTGTCAAACTAGCAAACAAAGAATTAGATAATAAAAAAACAAAATGGGATGCTGATCAATTAAAATCAATTGTTTTACCCGAAATGAAAATGTTGTTAAAATCTCATATGGATGAAAATGATTTTTGTGATTTTTTGTCCGAAAATCAAATGTTGGAATCAACATATTTGATTATCGATTCGCTTGATGGTTTGAGCAAAAGTACTCTCGGAAAAACAATTCTACGTTTGCAAAATAGAATTGATAAAGCAATGAAAAGAACGAAAAGACCAACTTGAAAAAGTATGTGGTGTCGCAATACCATTATGACAGAATGAGAGAAAAACTGAAAAAATGATTTTCAAGTTGCATTATTATTCGGGGAAAATTTGAGCAAGGAGGCAAGGAACATTGCGTGATTGAATTGCACGCATTTGAACCACATAAATCATGAACAAGTACGATTATCAATATAGTAACAACAGAATGGATATCCCTCTAATGGAAGGGGAAGAGATCATTTGGAAAGGAAAACCGAAAAAAAGCGCATTTATTCTTGGCCAGGTGACTCAAGGAATCTTAACGACACTTATATGGCTGTGTTTTGATGTATTCTTCATATACCACTTTGTTACAAAAGATGGTTTTTTAAGCGGAGCAATGTTGTTTATCATACCATTCTTTGCGCTTCATCTGATGCCTGTATGGATTTGGATTAAGAATGTTGCAACAGCAAGGAAAAGATGGGAAAACACACTGTATTGTGTCACGGACAGACGAATCCTCATAAGTGACGGATTTTTTGCAGAAAACTTCCACACCATCTATTACAGAGATATCCGTGGAGTAAATCTGCACATAGGAATGCAGGATAAACTATGCAAAACCGGAGATGTCATTTTGGAACTGTATATGCCGCTTGATCAAAAGAATAAGCTTCAGGGCGGTTTCTATGACATTGAAGACTATAACAGAGTATACAGAATCGTTCAGAAAGCAGTCCTGGATATACAGACAGATATGGAGTATCCGAATGCGTACAGACCGGATGACAATCCGGGATACGGCACAAAATGGGACGGTTGATGACATATTCACACTGAAAATGCAAAAAAAATGCCGAAAAATGCAATGTTTTTGGCATTTTTTACTTGAAATACAAACAAACATATGTTAGAATTCCAATGTAAAAAGGAGACTAGGTTGAGAGTGGGTTGACGCCCACTCTCAATTCGTTGTGGTCTACTATTAACTGCAAGGAGTTTTTTATGGCAAAAAACGTTGGAATTGCCGAGACAGTTTCGGAGTTCATAAAACCTGTTGTGGAAAATCTCGGGTATATTTTATGGGACATTAAATTCGTCAAAGAAGGAGCCGGTTACTGTCTCAGAGTGACTATAGACGGCAAGGACGGAGTCGGAATTGCAGACTGTGAAAAAGTCAGCCGTACAATAGATCCCATTCTTGATGAGAAGGATCCTATAGAACAGTCTTATTCACTGGAAGTTGAAACTCCGGGAATCGAAAGAGAACTTTCAAAAAAGTGGCACTATGAAAAATGCATAGGCGAAACCATAGATGTCAAATTGTTTACTCAGGATGAAACAGGTTCCAAGTCTCATACCGGAGTCCTGAAAGCAATTGATGATGAGAGAGTTACCATTACAGAAAACGAAAAAGAAATCAGCATTAGTTTGAAACAAATTGCAAAATCAAACGTACATTTTGATTTTACAGATATTTGATACAAGAAAGGCAAATAAGATGAACGCAGAATTGTTTAACGCACTTGACGAACTCGAAAAGACCAAAGGCATATCAAAGGAATACATGATTGAGAAAATCAGAGCAGGTCTTGTAAGTGCATTCAAAAGAGAAAACGGCGGAAACGAAAACGTAAACGTTGTTATCGATCCTGAAAAGAAAGACATAAAGGTTATAAAACTCATGGAAGTCGTTGAGAAGGTTGAAAATCCCTATACTCAGATTTCCCTGGAAGATGCCAAGACCCACTCCAAGAGGGCAAAAATAGGCTCTACAATCAAAATTGACCAAAAAACCAAGGAGTATGGGCGTATAAGTGCTCAAACCGCAAAACAGGTCATTATTCAGGGCATACGTGAAGCTGAAAGAAATATCGTTGTAAAAGCATACACGAGCAAGAAGGAAGAACTCATGTCAGCTGTTGTCAGCAAGGTTGATCCCGTTACAGGCGATGCGGTTGTCGAAACAGATACTAGCAGAGCAGTTCTTACAAAGAGCGAACAGATTCCGAACGAATATCTTGAACCCGGTGACCATATTAAGGTTTACGTAACTGAAGTTACAAGCGAGGTTAAGGGACCTGTTGTCACTTTGTCCAGAATTCATCCCGGTCTTGTAAAGAGATTGTTTGAACTTGAAGTGCCTGAGATTCAGGAAGGTCTGATTGTTATCAGAAGCGTATCAAGAGAAGCCGGTTCAAGAACAAAGATTGCTGTTGAATCAAGAGACGAAAATATTGACCCTGTAGGCTCATGCATCGGAAACCGCGGCGCGAGAATAGCAAATGTCGTTGATGAACTCTGCGGAGAAAAGATTGATGTAATCAAATACAGCGATCAGCCGGAAGAATACATTGCTGCAGCACTTGCACCCGCTAACGTCGTAAGCGTAACAATGGAAAGCGACAGAAGCAGCCGTGTTGTTGTTACTCCGGATCAGCTCTCACTTGCAATAGGCAAGGAAGGACAGAATGTCCGTCTTGCTGCCAGACTTACGGGTATAAAGATAGATATAAAGACCAACTGATTGAGGTGACAAATGTCTGCTGATATTAAGAGAAAAATCCCGGAGAGACAATGCGTAGGATGCAGAGAGAGGAAGTCAAAATTCGACCTCATAAGAATAGTCAGACTTCCGGAAAACGGCGGGATAGAACTTGACAGAACGGGTAAGAAGTCCGGAAGAGGGGCATACATATGTCCAAAGAAGGAATGCCTCAGGTTGGCAAGAAAGAGACTTGCATCAACATTGGAGTGTGAAATACCCGATGAAATATTTGGCAAACTCGAAAAAGAAATAGAAAATGCGTGAAGAATTTAACAAGGTGGATTTTTTGAGACACGTCGGTCTTGCCAGGAAGGCAGGAAAAGTTGTTCTGGGAAGCGACAATGTTTATGAAAAAATGCACAGCGGAAGTGTCTGCTTGGTAATTGTGAGCAGAGAAGCATCCGAAAACACAAAGAAGAAACTTGAAAACAGAGCGAAATACACAAAAACGGATATATATTCGATTGATGTTTCCGTGCAGGAACTCGGAAAGTCCGTAGGAACGGAACTTGCATCGTGTGTCGGTATCACTGACATCAATTTCAAGAATCTTCTCACCAAAAGCTTTAATTCATTCGAAGAATAAAAGGGGACTAATTTATGGCGTCGAAAACAGAATTGACATTGAAAATTAACGTAATTGCGAAGGATCTGGATATCAAGAGCAAGGACATAGTTGATGCACTGACTCAGAGCGGTGTAAAGGATAAAAAAACAACGGGGAATGTAGATGCCTCGGAGTTTTCCATACTCTTCTATAAGCTTACCAATGATAACCAGATCAATAACATGGAAGACTATATCGCAGGAAAGGCAGATATTAAGAGAGAGCCTAGAAAAGTAGAAGAAAAGGCTCCTGAGGCTCCGAAAGAGACTCAGCCAACAGAGCCGGTAAAGGATACAAAGGCCCAGGATAATGCTGCACAGACTCCCGCATCACAGGATAAAAAGCCGCAGCAGGATAAGAAACCTGTACAGAATAAGCCGGTTATCAAAACATCGTTTGCACATACTTCTGAGAGAGGTGCAAGTAAATCTGCAGAGAGATTCTCCCGTCCTATTCAGCTGCCGCAGCAGAAGAAGAAAGAAGAAAACAAGACAGATAAACAGGACAACAAGCAGAAGAATTACAATGTTGCCAACATGCGCGGCGGCGGCGAGACTGTAACTGCAACAAAGAAGACAAGGGTTATTGATACAAGAGCCGGATACGAAGACACAAGCAAGTACGATTACGAAAAACTCGAAAGCTTTGTTCCGGAATCAGCTCGCAGATCCAGACAGCCCGAAAGAGAAAAATTCAAAAACAAAAAGAATCCTCAGTTTGACAAGAAGAAAAAAGAGCAGGATGCTCAGCTTGCAAAACTCAGAAGAGCAGAGATTGAGAGAATCAAGAAACAGCCTATTAAAATCACAGTCCCCGATGAAATCACTGTTTCAGAACTTGCAGTCAAGCTCAAAGTTAACGTTGCAAAGGTTATTAAACAATTAATGACTCTGGGCGTTATGGCCGGAGCAAACCAGACAATCGATTTCGATACTGCATGCCTTGTCGCAGAAGATATGAACGCAGTTGTTACAAAAGAAGTCGTTGTTACAATAGAAGAAAAATTGTTTGATGAAAAGCGTGCAGACAACGATGAAAATCTCGTTGAAAGACCTCCTGTTGTATGTGTCATGGGTCACGTTGACCATGGTAAGACATCACTTCTTGATGCTATCAGAAACACACATGTAACTGCAGGTGAAGCAGGCGGAATCACACAGTCAATCGGTGCTTACACAGTTAAAGTTGGAGACAAGCCTATTACATTCCTTGACACACCTGGACACGAAGCTTTCGGTGCCATGAGAGCACGTGGTGCTCAGGCTACGGATATTGCGATCCTGGTTGTTGCCGCAGACGATGGTGTAATGCCTCAGACAGTTGAAGCAATAAATTATGCAAAAGCAGCAGGTGTTTCCATTATAGTTGCTGTAAACAAGATGGATAAGCCCAATGCAAACCCAGATGCAATCAAGCAGGAACTTATGAAATATGACCTTATTCCTGAAGAGTGGGGCGGCGACGTCATGTGCGTTCCGGTTTCCGCACTTAAGAAAACAGGTCTGAAAGAATTGCTTGATGACGTTCTCCTTGTTGCAGAACTCAAAGAACTCAAAGCAGATCCGACAAGAAGAGCTAAAGGTGTTGTTATTGAGGCCAGCCTTAAGAAAGGTCTCGGACCCACAGCTACAATTCTCGTCCAGAATGGTACTCTCCATATTGGTGACACGGTCATTGCAGGAACATCCGTTGGTAGAGTAAGAATCATGCAGGACGAAAACGGCAAGAACATCAAAGAAGCAGGCCCGTCATATCCGGCACTCATTGTCGGTATCGACAACGTACCGCTTGCAGGTGATGAATTCAATGCCGTGGAAGACGAAAAGATGGCAAGAGAACTCGCTGAACAGAGAAGAACAAAGGAGAAAGATGCAGAATTTGCAAGTGCTGCAAATGTATCTCTCGACGATTTGTTCAAGCAGATTGAAAATGGTGTCAAGGATCTCAACGTAATTGTTAAAGCAGATGTTTACGGATCTGCAGAAGCAGTTAAGCAGGGAATTGAAAAACTCACTTGCGATGAAGTTAACGTCAAGGTTATAAGCAAGGGTGTCGGCGGCATCACAGAAAACGATGTCAAACTCGCTTCTGCATCCAATGCAATCATCGTCGGATTTAATGTAAGACCGGACAAGGTTGCCATGGACCGTGCATCCGAACTCAAAGTAGATATAAGAACATACAGAATCATTTACGAATGTCTTGATGAGATCAAGGCTGCTATAAAAGGAATGCTCAATCCTGTATTCCGTGAAGTTGTTCTCGGACATGCTCAGGTCAGACAGACAATTAAGGTTCCTAACGTAGGAACAATTGCCGGTTCATATGTTCAGGATGGTAAAGTTACAAGATCTGCATCCATAAGAGTCGTAAGAGACGGTGTTGTCATATTCGAAGACAAGATCAGTTCGCTCAGAAGATTCAAGGATGACGTCAAAGAAGTTGCAACAGGATACGAATGCGGTATCGGACTTGAAAAGTTCAACGATATCCGTGAAAACGATATTCTCGAAGCATACACAAACGAAGAAGTTGTTCAGGAGTAATACTGACACAAGAAAGGTAGCTATGTCAATAACCCATGATTGAAATCACGGGCTTGAAAAAGCAAGTGAAGAGATCAGCTACGTAAGTAGATTGTTGACTACCCTAAGTCTTGAGACAGAGACTACGTTGGTTTAATTATCACACCTGCAGACGTTTGTCCTAATCTGCGGCACTGTGGTTCGTTATTAAAAGTCCCGATGGGTAAGGACGGTGTGGCGAACGAGTAAGTTCTACCAACATTGGGGAAGGGCACATAACGGTAAGATGTGTACCGGCTTACAGCATTAAAACACATCAAAAACAAAGGAAAGGATTAACCAGAAGATATGTCGGTATACGTGCAAGATATTAACGGGCATCCACTAATGCCAACAGATCGCAATGGCTGGGTCCGAAAAGCATTAAAAACAGGAAAAGCAATAGTTGTAACAAGACGTCCGTTTACCATACGTCTCACATATGAGACAAAAACAAATGCAGTTCAACCCATAACACTGGGAGTAGATGCGGGGAGTGAACACATTGGATTATCTGCAAGTACAGAAACAAAGGAAGTATATGCTTCTGAAGTTGAATTGCGGACGGATATTGTAAAAAACATTTCCACACGCAGAGAACAAAGAAGATTCAGACGTTACAGAAAGACTCGATACAGAAAATCCAGATTTTCCAATCGTGTACACAGTAAAAGCAGAGGATGGCTTGCTCCGTCAATTGAAGCAAAGATAAATTATCACGTACAAACAGTACGAAAGATAATGCAGATACTTCCAATAGCATCAATAGTGGTTGAAACGGCTTCATTTGACACACAAAAGATAAAAGCCATTACGGAAGGTAACCCCGTACCTGAAGGGACAGATTATCAGCAGGGCGAGATGATGGATTTCTGGAATGTACGTGAGTATGTATTCTTCAGAGACAACCATACGTGTCAGTGTTGTAAAGGTAAATCCGGGTGCAAAGAACTTAATGTTCACCATATAGAGAGTCGAAAGACCGGAGGAAATGCGCCGAACAATTTGGTAACACTGTGTGAGACATGTCACGACAAGTATCACAGAGGAGAGATAAAACTGCCTAAGACAATAAGGCGTGGTGAATCACTTCGTGATGCAGCGTTTATGGGAATAATGCGGTGGACATTGTTCAACAGATTAAAAGAGATGTATCCGGGAATTGTTACTCACACATATGGATACATAACCAAGAATACAAGAATTACCAATGGATTAGAAAAGAACCATGCAACGGATGCTCTGTGTATAGCCAATCACCCTAAAGCAGTACGAGTTGAAAGTGTGTTTATTCAAAAGAGAGTAAGACGACACAACAGACAGTTGCACAAGATGACAATACTTAAGGGGGGATTAAGAAAACCAAATCAGGCACCAAGAGAAGTCAAAGGATTCAGATTAAACGATAAAGTTCTTTATAACGGACAAGAATGTTTTGTCCATGGTAGAAGGACATCCGGATATTTCGATCTCAGATTGATAGATGGAACATTAGTTCATCCATGTGCATCGTGGAAAAACATACATTTATTGGAACACACAAATACAATACTAACACAGGAGGTAAGGCTCTCCTCCCATGACTGAAGTCACGGGTGTCCGAGCCTAGATATTATGAATTTTATGTAATAAAAACCATTGACGAGATAGACACTATTTTAGATTATTCAAAAGATTTGAAAATTGAAGATTTAAAAGAAAAGCCAATAGTTTTAGATGGAATCGTCTTCAGGATGATACAAATGTCAGAACACATGAGTAATATAACTCAGAGTTTCAAAGCAATGCATCCCAATATAGATTGGATCAGCATAAAGGGATTTAGAAATAGACTTATACATAATTATGGCGGGGTGGATCTGATGTTTGTCTATTAAGCAATTAAAGAAGATATCCCATCGCTTCGAAATGATTTACTTAAAACAATTAATTAGTATAGGGCATCTAAAGCATTGTACTATGTAAATCAATTTCGAGATATAGCAGTGTTTTATGTGTCACATAAGAAAAATCAAAATCAGTATAACAATGAGAGCTATAAATGATTAAAGAGGAGTGGATTATCATGTCAAATTTCAGAAAACTCAAAGTAGTAGATAATTTTTATCAAAACAATTTATTTTTTCCAATGCCAACGGTGATTATTTCCACGTTGTGTGAAGATGGAAGCACATCGCTTGGTAGTTATTCACTTGTGTTTCCGTACTATATAGCAGGAAAAGATTTTTATGCTATGATATTGGAGTGCCGCAACTCTTCAAATACCGCACAGAACTTGCTTAAAAACGGCAAATGTGCATTGAATTTCATTAAAGATGACAGAAAGTATTTCAAGGAAGCAGTAAGGCTTGGATTCCCTGGAAAAACTCCGCAGGAGAAGATGAAAGATTGCAATTTGACATTGATTAAAGGCGAAGCGGAGGGAGAAAGACCTTTGATACTGCAGGATGCATACCAAGTAATTGAATGCACCTGGGAAGATTCTCTGGAAGACGGATTTAAAGCAAAAGAGCACATAGGAGAGTTGGAAGGAGTTGAGCCTCCGTACAACAACTTCAATGGCATAACCTCAAAATTCGGATGTCATTTCATTTTAAGAATTGACTCTGTTTTGATGGAAGAAAAATATGCGGATAATCTGAAGAAAGGCTTGAAAAAGAATTCGTTCCCGAACGTTCCGGTCGATTATGGTTATCATGACAGCAAAAACTTCTGGTACAAGAAATTCAAAGGATTCCGTCCTATATCTGAGGCAATAGCCGCAAGTAATGCATGTACCGCGGAAAGCGTAATGTATTGTGCAGAGAGATTGGATACAAAGGTAAAATTCACAAAAGAAGCGTGTGAACTTTACGTAAAGATCCCACGTCCGTTCATGAAAGCCGCACTATTACAGATTGCAGAAATAGCTGAAGAAAACGGGATAGAGGTAATAGATAAAGCAGCCGCAGAAAAAATTGCAGAAATCAGAAGAAACAGAAAATAAAAAGAGAATTGAATATATGGCAAGTTATTATTTGCTTGGTATTACTGGCATCAATGATAATTTGCCTTGTTGCATGCCAGAATCAAGGCGGGGAACAGAAGCCTGCACTTGCAGCAACTGCCATTGAGCACGAGACCAAATTCGGTAATGAGTATATCAAGATAACAATCGAAGATTTCAACGCACTTGGATTTGAATATGGTGATAGTCTGAACATCACTTTTTCAAACGGATTTGAACTAAAGGATCTGCCATATTACAATGGTTTTTACGTAGACATGGGAGAACCTCTTCTCGTTGGGTATCTGGGCTATCCATACATACGAGTCGGATACAATAACGGAGAGGACATGTTTGTCAAAGCTGAACTATCCGATACGGACACTGCAACCATAGAACTTGCAGCTAAAGCCAAGTATATCGATATACAGGAATCTATGGACATTCATTATTCCGATGAGCAGGGAGACAGACCGGATGCAGTATTTGCAAATTTCCGTGTGGTAAACGTTGGAAACCTGAAACAGAACATTCTCTATCGTTCTGCGTCGCCAGCCGACAATCAGCACAAGCGCGCTGCTGTGACGGACAGATTAGCTGAGGAAACCGGAATCGCTTTTATTATTAACCTCTCAGATAATGAAGAGGAACTGGAAGAACACATTGCTGCCGATGACTTTGATTCGCCATACTTTCTGTCTTTGTATAACAATGGAAAAGTGATCCCGTTGTCCATGAATATGGCCTTTGAGAGCGAAGTTTTCGCACAAAAGCTTGTGGCAGGGTTAACTGCCGCTTCGAAAGAGGAAGGTCCATATTTGGTGCATTGTGTTGAAGGGAAGGATCGCACCGGATTTGTTTGTATGGTAATGGAAGCATTGGCCGGAGCCACATACGAAGAAATGGTTGCAGACTATATGGTGACTTACGATAATTATTATGGCATCAATCAAACAAAAGAGCCGACCAAATACAGAATTATCAAAGAAAGAAATATCGACGTGATGCTTAAATATCTGGCGGGATTCGGAGAGAGGGAACTTGCTTCTGCAGATTATGAGTACTGTGCAAGGACTTATTTATTGTCTATAGGGATGACTGAATCGGATATTGATGCACTGACAGCCAGGCTGGTCGGAGACCCGACTTAAGCCGTTCGTTGACGACACATTCCCCGTGACGGGGTGAAAAAGGGG
>JAILLB010000097.1 GCA_024693345.1 Clostridiales bacterium | reverse complement strand
TTCGGACCCAGCCATTGCGATCTGTTGGCATTAGTGGATGTCCGTTAATATCCTGCACGTATACCGACATATCTTCTGACTGATCCTTTCCTTTGTTTTTGATGTGTTTTAATGCTGTAAGCCGGTACACATCTTACCGTTTTGTGCCCTTCCCCAATGTTGGTAAAACTTACTCGTTCGCCACACCGTCCTTACCCATCGGGACTTTTAATAACGAACCACAGTGCCGCAGATTAGGACAAACGTCCGCAGGTGTGATAATTAAACCAACGTAGTCTCTGTCTCAAGACTTAGGGTAGTCAACAATCTACTTACGTAGCTGATCGCTTCACTTGCTTTTTCAAGCCCGTGATTTCAATCATGGGTTATTGACGTATCTCCTTTTCAACTAATCATTTCACTATCATTTTATTGCATTTTTAGGATATTGTCAACCTAAAATTTATACAATAATTTTATTTGTGACAGAATAATGCACTTTTCCTCTTGACTTGGTTTCTATACGTCAATATAATACCTTGTAAAATATGAAAATGAAAACCATTTTCAATTTGGAGAATATATGAAGAAAACATTTGCACTTATTATGGCAGGATTGATGCTTATTCTGGCATTATCTTCCTGCAACAATATACAGAACAACGACAAAAAGAAAATAGTGGTCACCATTTTTCCCGAATATGACTGGGTAATGAATGTTCTTGGCGATTTAAAAGAAAATTATGAAGTAACTCTTCTGATGAAAAACGGAACAGATCTTCACAATTACCAGCCGACTGCAGATGACATGGTCAAAATATCCAACTGTGATTTGTTTATATATGTCGGAGGAGAGTCGGATTTCTGGGTTGAAAATGCCCTTATAA
Organism: Clostridiales bacterium; assembly: GCA_024693345.1. Lineage (GTDB taxonomy): Bacteria > Bacillota > Clostridia > Oscillospirales > CAG-272 > CAG-841. Next base: position 4,792 of record JAILLB010000097.1, on the reverse strand, counting down.
ATCCAATGAACAAAGACAGAAAAACAATAAACCTGATGGAAATTCTCGGCTCAAATGTTCTTGAAGAAGACTTGGAAGAAGATAAAGAAGAAACGGAATATGACGAACATGTCTGGCTATCATTGTTAAACACCAAGCTGTTTGTAAAAGAAATATCTTCAGCTCTTTTAAAAATAGATGAAAATAATTCGAAAACATATTCTGATAACTCCCAAAAATACGCTGATGAACTTGATAATCTACATAACCAGTTTACATCAGCAGTGTCCGAAGCATCAAAAAATGTACTGGTTTTCGGAGACAGATTCCCTTTTAGATATTTTTGCAAAGACTACGGAATAACATATTTTGCAGCTTTTGAAGGGTGCTCAGCAGATGTGGAAGCAAGTTTTGAAACTGTAATATCCCTGGCTGAAAAACTGGATGAATATGATTTGAATTGCATAGTTAAAATTGAATCTTCGGATGACTCACTTCCCGGGACCATAATTAACTCTTCAAAGAACAAGGACAGAACTATCTTAACTCTTGATTCGATGCAGTCAGTGTCTGAAAAAGATATAAAGTCAGGAATGACATATCTTTCTATTATGAAATCAAACCTTGAAGTGCTCAAAACGGCACTAGGCAACTGAAAAGGAAGGCATATATGGAAAAAAGAACATATAACACAAAGCGCCAAAACGAACTATTAGATTATCTTAAATCAACAAAAGGCCAGCATGTTACCGCACAGGATGCAGCCTCATATCTGAGAAAAAACGGAAGTTCCATTGGCGTCACAACTGTATACAGGCAGTTTGAAAAGTTTGTTGATGACGGAATATTAAACAAATTTGAAACAGGTGAAGGGTATGCCGCATGTTATGAATACATGGACCCTGAAGAACATGTCCATGATCATGACTGTTTCCACGCAAGATGCGAAAAATGCGGAAAACTGATTCATCTTGACTGCAGTGTAATATCTGAAATTGAAAAACATCTGCTTGAAAAACACAAGTTTATGCTCAATCCAAACAGAACCGTATTTTATGGTGTGTGCAAAGAATGCATGGCTGAAGTGAGAATTTAGGTGAAAAATGTCATTAATTGCTTGTAAAAATCTAAAACTGGGTTATGAGGGCGAAGTTGTCGCTGAAAACATTAACTTTGAAGTCAATTCCGGTGACTATTTATGCATTATTGGTGACAACGGATCCGGAAAAACAACCCTTGTAAAGACAATACTGGGACTTAAAAAGCCTTTGGAAGGCGAAATAGTGTTCGGTGAAGGATTGTCCAGATCCGACATAGGATATCTGTCCCAGAGAACAGATGTTCAGAAAGACTTCCCTGCTTCTGTTATGGAAATAGTGCTGTCAGGTTGCCTTTCACATATGAAACACAGATTCTTCTATTCTAAAGAAGAGAAAAAACTTGCCATGGATAATTTGGAAAAACTCGGAATTGCCCATCTGTCCAAATCCTGCTTTAGAAACCTCTCAGGGGGTCAGCAACAGAGGACTCTGTTGGCTAGAGCTTTGTGTTCCACGAGTAAAATTCTGTTTCTGGATGAGCCTGTATCCAGCCTTGATCCTGAAGCAACAAAAGATATGTACAAAATAGTGAACGAACTCAATAAAAACGACGGAACTACCATAGTCATGATTTCTCACGACATCCAGAGTGTTGAAAAATATGCTACACACATTCTGAATATTTCTGATCACAGTACATTCGGAACCCTTGAGGAATTCAAAAAAATGGAAGAGAGCGGAGGCAATGACAATGGCTGAGCTGTTTTCCAAACTGGCTTATTATTTCCAGTATCCGTTCGTAAGATATACCCTGATTGTAGGTGTAATGATTGCACTGTGCGCTTCACTTCTCGGGGTTCCTCTTGTTCTTAAGAAGTTTTCTTACATAGGAGACGGACTTTCACACGTGGCATTCGGTGCACTCGCAATCGCGACCGTGCTTAAGTTTTCAAATAACCTTCCGTTCATTCTTGTCGTAACAGTAATTGTCGCAATACTGCTCTTAAAGAGTGGTCAGAAAAACAAAATAGGCAACGATGCTGCCATTGCCATGATAAGCGTCGGAGCTCTTGCCGTAGGTTATTTATTGATGAATCTGTTCTCTGAAACAGCAAATGTAGCGGGAGACGTGTGCAGTACACTATTCGGTGCAACATCCATACTTACCCTCAAGGAAAGTGACGTTATTATAAGCTGCATTCTGTCTGCAATTGTCATTCTTGTATTCGTTTTAATGTACAACAGAATTTTTGCAGTGACGTTTGACGAGAACTTTTCAACTGCTACAGGACTCAGATCCGGAATATACAATCTTGTTATAGCAATCATCACTGCCATTATTATTGTTCTCGGTATGAATCTGGTTGGTTCTCTCTTGATTTCAGCACTTGTAATCTTCCCGGCTCTCTCTGCAATGAGAGTGTTCAGAAGCTTTAAGAGTGTCACTGTGTGTTCTGTAATAATATCGGTAGTATGTGCAGTTTTGGGCATTCTTATATCCATTCTCCTGTCGACGCCTGTCGGTGCTACAATTGTAGGTGTGAACATAGTATGTTATACTGCATTCTTCCTGGCAAGTAAAATTAAAAAAGTTACATAAATATAATATTTTACGGCATAAATTCAAACGATTATTAAGCAAATATTTGCTCTCAACTGTTTTTCCTATTTATGAAAAATTCTATTCAATTAGTGTTGACAGTTTATTCTATTGTGATATAATATATACGTAAGTTTAATCATAACTACGTAAATATTTTTTCAAAAGAGACTAATTATGACCTATACTCAATTTGTTACCAATTATTTAAAAAAACAAAAGATAGGCAATCCAATTTATATTAAGGATATTTCTTTTGCAGTTTCCAACGCATTTAACATTGACAAAAAGAAGTCTTCATCAGCATCCTCTATAGCAATGAATAGAATTATCAATAGAAAAACGGTGCCAAATTTAAGATGCTATCAAAAAGGTATTTTTTACTTAACAACATTAACACCTTTTGGTGAACTTCCAATCACAAAAAACATGTTAATTGAAGAAAAGTATCTTTCAAATGATAAAGGATACAAAACAGGTTATAGACTCCTATATGACATTGGATTAACATCACAAATACCAAATGAATACTTGATTGCAACAAACGTGGCAAAAGAATGCTTGAGACATGACAACTTACTTGATGTTTCAATTTGTCCACCAAAAACACCCATTGACAAAAACAATATTGCATATTTGCAAATATTGGATGCTATAAATCTACTAAATAAAGCTCCGGTAGATGCAGACAATCCTTTGTCAATTATTGCTAATTATATTGAAGATAAAAAACTGGATTTCCGTAAGTTATTATTCTACGCAGATAGGTATTATAGTAAAAACACATTAATTGATGTTGCTCACATTGCAACGTTTATGGAGGTAAATGTATGAATCTTCATGAAGATATAAATTCTTTTCGTGTTATTCTAAACAATATCAGTATTAGATCTGGTTACAGGTCTGATGTGATTGAAAAAGATTATTATGTTGTTCTTATGCTAAAAGAACTGTCAGAAAAGCAACAAAATGGTCTGCCTGCCTTTTTTAAAGGAGGTACCGCTCTTTATAAAGCACTAAAAACAACACAAAGATTTTCAGAAGATATTGATTTATCAGTTGATACAAGAATGTGCAGCAGAACTCAAAATGACAAAAGATTGGATCAAGCAGCCAAGAAATTCAACTCCTTATCTCGTGACATTTCTTCTGGAAGAACAAATAGATCAGAAGTTATTTCGTTTTTTACATATAATCCAGTAACAACTTATGATGCAAATGACTCTCTGCAAAGATTTGGAAAAGTAAAAATTGAAGCTACGTCTTTTACAATCAGTGAACCATATGAGAATCTGGAAATTGCTCCATTGGTATATGAGCTTGCAAATGAACATGAGAAGAAAGTATTAGAAGATAATTATGATGTTAAACCATTCATGGTAAAAACGATAACAATGGAAAGAATATTCATTGACAAATTATTTGCTGCTGAAGCATATTCAAGACAATCTTACGATTTTAATAAATCATTCGATGCTGCAAAGCATATTTATGATTTATCTGTGATGAGTCATCAGCCCAAGATTTTATCATTTTTATGCAACGAAGAACAATTAAAAAGCATCTTAGATATTAGAATTGAAGAAGAATTATCTAGACTTGATGGTATACCTGATGTAATGCCATACGATTTTTCCTTCTTTAATGCTGTCAAAGAAGACGATAATATAAAAGATGCTTATGAAAAAATGCAAGAAAAATACGTCATGAATCCACGTGACAGAATTGATTTTGATGCAGCAATGAATTCATTAGATCAGCTCCATAGTTATTTACGTTCTAATCTATCATGGTCTTTTTATGAGCCTAATGAAAGAGTAGAACTATTGATTCAAAAATATGAAGAAAAAAACGATCAATCGTTTGAACAACAATTGCCTTGGTAAATAATTAGTTTTTTCAATCATTCAAACGATATAAAAAGTGGTCGCTTAGATTTCTTATACCTTTAGGAATCTAATCGACCATTTTTATGTTACTTTTTGTGATAAAGCCTCTTGCTGTGATAATTCGGTTCGCAAGTCAGATTGACACCCAGCTTTTTGAATGTGGATTCATCGACTCTTGACAGAATTACTGTTGAGTGAGCTTCGCAGTTTTTGAGTTTATTCAATTGATTTATTGCATGTTCTGCGTTGTCATCTGTAAGAGCACATATTGAGAGAGCTATAAG
>JAILLB010000046.1 GCA_024693345.1 Clostridiales bacterium | reverse complement strand
ACTATCAGAAGAGCAAACAGTACAGACAATACAATTGCAATTATCTTTTTCATTGTTCTGCCCTCCTTAATAACTCAAGACAAACCGGATTCCGGTAACTTTGTTAATACCCGAACCTTCTCTCCAGTTTGGATCAAGCTGTATTTCATTCCATTCAGCCTGTACTCCGTTGAACGTTATATTCTTCAGATTTTCGCATCCGTTGAACGCATATTCACCGATCTTCTTTGTACTGTTCTCTATTGTAATAGACGTCAGTGAAACTTCGTTCAGGAATGCAAATCCTTCAATTTCCTTTATCTTGTCGCCGAGTTTAATGCTTTCAACACCAGACCCCGTAAATGCACCACCTGCTATTGAAGTTGCCATGCTGTTTACGGTCATGCTCTTGTTTACGCCTCTCCAGTACGTCAAAGCTCCGCTCTTTATAAACGAAACTTCTTGAATTGTACCGCTTGTCGTCGTAATTATGAGCACAGAGTATTCGTCAAACCCTTTGTGGTAACTGTCACTGTACCAGTAATATGTGCCACTTGAGTACTTATCGTAGCTAATTCCGATCGTCGTCAGAGCTATGCTTACGGAGTTGTCCAGAATTATGTCGGTATATCCCTTATAGTCATCAGGCATATGCTTTTCGACTACAACAGCGGAACTTGTGAATATGTAATAATGAACACCGTCATTTACAAAATATGCTGCGTTGACACTAGGATTTGCAACTTCAATCGGGATATATGACTCAAGAGAAGAATCATCTGAAACTGCCCACTGTTCGCTGTTTGCAAATGTGACACTCTTAAGTTTAGAGCAGTCTCTGAATGCATACGGTTTTATGAGGTTCAGGCTTTGAGGCAGTGACACTGTCTCAAGAACCGAGCACCCTGCAAAGCAGTTCTGAGCGAGTTCCGTGAATCCTTCGGGAACCGTCACTTCTTTTACATAAGAGTTGTTAGCTAACAGACTGTCTGCAGTCGATGTAGCATACTTGTTGAAAGTGAGTTTATCTCTGTTAGTGGATACATATGTGAGCTTCTTAGCTGACACAAACTGTACTTCGCATACAGACAAATCATCAAAGGTTACAGAGAGAACTGCATAATCTTCTTTACCGAGATAATATCCGACGCTCAGCCAGTAATATGTCTCGCCTTCCATTGAAGTGGGTTCAGATCCGACTTTCGCTCTTACGGATTCCATCTTCTCACCGAGTTTTATGTTGGTATACTCTTCGAAATCGTCGGCTATGTAGTTGAATCCGGATACAATGTACCAGTAGTAGTCAAGATATGTGGAATTGAGAAGTGCTGCATTTGTTTTGGTGTTGTTGAGTTTTACGTCAATTCCTGTCAGTGCATTTTCCTCTTTTGACACATACCAGTTATTTGCGTTTTCAAATGAAACTGAATCGAGAGACGTGCACCCTTCAAAAGCATTGATTCCAATCGACTCAACACTTGAAGGCATATTCATGGACTTGAGAGAAGTGCACCCATAGAATGCCCTGCTCCCTATTGTCGTAACTTTCTTTGTCAGGTTAATCTTCTCAAGTGAAGTAGCACAATAGAAAGCTGCGCTTCCTATTGATGTCACTTTCTCATTGACTGTGTATTCCGTCAACGTTCCTGACCAGAATGTCAGTATTGTTCCGTCTATGTACTCTATTTCAATTATCCTGTTGTCCTGGGCAGTGAGTCTTAAAATGTCGTAGTCGGAATTGCCTTCATGGTAGTTTTCACTGTACCAGATGTAAGTCATGCCTTCCACTGCGTCATAATCAAACCCCAGTGTTTCAACTGCTGAATCAAGACTCTGGCCTAAAACGAGATAAGTGTATTTGTTATACGTATCCGACATATATTCGGTCTTTGCATTTGAGCATACCCAGGTATATGTCATGTATGTGCTTCTTAAGTTTGTTGCTGCATTCTTTTCGTTTGTGACGAAAATACTTGTTCCGGTCTCTTCCGACCCTTCGAGAACTCTCCAGCCTCCGGCTGTTTTGAATGTTACTTTTTCAAGAGCTGAGCAGCCATAAAACGCCCTCGGCATTATTGTCCTGACAGCTTCTCCTACAGTTACATTCTTTAGTGAAGTACATGAAGCAAACGCATTTGACCGGATTTCCTTGATTGTATCCGGGATCACAAGTTCCTTCATCAAGGTGTTATTGGCATAGGCATACTGTCCTATGTATTTTGCTTTGTCTGTTACCTTAACTGTTTCTTCCAGGCTGTTGTAATATACAATGGTTCTGTCCTTAACGAATGTTATCTCGTTCACCTTATTGGCCTTCGTTGAGATTACAAGAACCGAATACTCATTAATTCCTTCGTAATATCCGTCGCTGTACCAGTAGTACTTGTTCTCTTTTTCGTCCCGAGATGAGTAATCAAAACCGACTGCCGCCTTGACTTGAGATACGGACATGTCAAGGGCCAGCTTTGTGTAGTCAAAGTTATAATCCATTCTGTTGGATACAGGTTTTTCACCCAGGTACCAGTAATACGACGTGTAGTCTTTAGACAGGTAATTGTCGTTTTTAGATGAATAGCTTACGTCGACAATTGTGCCCTCGGTTCCGAGACTCGACGTTATATACCATGTTTCTTTTGTTTCAAAAGTCACACCTGACAAATTCGGGCATCCTGCAAAAGCAAAAGGCTCTATGAATTTGACTGTTGAAGGTATTGTTACACTGAGTAAAGTTGAGCTGCCATAGAAAGTGTACTGCCCTATTGTTTCAACACTTGATGGTATTGTCAGTGACGAGATGAGTTTGCCGTTGTTGAAAAGCTGATGCGCAACAGACAAAGGATTGGAATATGGTCCCGAGAAGCTTATTTCACACCATGCAGCCAAATCTGTGATGTAAACGGATTTCAGGGATTTACACCCTATGAACGCATACATTCCAACGCTCTTCAGTCCTGACGAAATGTCTATTGTTTCAAGCGACAAGCAATCCATAAATGCATACTGCCCTATCTTTTCTATTTTTCTCGGCAATATGAGGGTCTTCATGTATACGTTACCCGAAAAAGCACTGTCCCCTATACTCGTTACGTCTTCTGAGATAGTTACGTCTCTTTCAGTTGTGACGTAGTATCTGAGTTCTTTTCCGTATGTGTATGTTATCTTTTCAGCACCGGCTTTTGTGATCTTTACACTCAGTGTTCCGTATGTTGTTTTGCCCTGGTAATACGACATTGTGTACCAGGTGTATGTTCCCTTGCTTTCGGTCTCATACAGACCACCGACAGTCTTCTTCACTTCGTCGAGATCATCACCGAGCTGTATATTTCTGAATTTAGAATAGTTTTCAGGCAAAGCGACCGGAATTTCCACAAATTCTGTTGTTTCTTCAGTTGTGGTCTCTTCTGTAGTATCTGTATCTGTCTCCGTTGTCGTTATTTCTTCTGTTGTCTCAACTGTTTCGGTCTCGGTTATCTCTGTTGTTTCTGTCTCTGAAGCATCTGTCACAGTAGTTGTCTCAATCTGAGCACCGGATTTAAACCAGAAATATGTCATGTATTTTCCTGACAGCATTTCTGCGTTGCTGCTAGGATCCGTCAGATCCACTTTTGTTCCGTTTTCCTGATTGTCTTTAATAGAAACAATCCAGTCTTTGGTATCCGAGAAAGTAACAGATTTAAGGCTCGAGCATCCTATAAAGGCACCGGTCTGTATTTCAACGCAGCTAGATGGCACTGTTACGTTTTCAATTGTCTCACAGTTGAAAAAAGCATACCTGTCAATTGTGAGTACAGATTCAGGCAAACTGACAGTCTTGACTTTTGAATTTGTAAATGCATAAGTTGCAATTGTCTTGACTCCGTCAGGAACACTCACAACAGTATCTGTTCCTTTGTACTTTTTCAGTACGGTTCCTTCAATTTCAAAATCCTTGTCGTAAATGACGGGATTTGTGGTTTCGGGCACAGAAGTAGAACCTGTAGTTTTGTTATTGTCACTACAGGATGCGATAAAGAATATTGTGAGTGTTATGAGTAATATGGAAAACAGCAGAGCTGGTATTTTCTTTTTCATGGAAATTTCTCCGTAAAGATAATAAGGTGCCCATTCAGACAACATCCAAGTGAGCATTTCTATTATACATTTAATTCTTCAACGAGTAAATATCTATTATACCCAAATATTTTTCCCATATTTGTGCAAATGCGTATATCTTGACGACTACGGCACAGTGCAACTTGTTCATCAAAAATTGTATAAACAAGTTTGCGCTACCTGTTTTTGAGCTGCAATTTCTCAATTATGTGTATTGACGTTGCAATACATTTTCATTACAATATTACCGGAGGTGATGGTATGGCAGTTTTACAAATCCGAATTGACGAAGAACTGAAAAATCAGGCAGCTGCAGTGTATAGTGAACTGGGAATGGATCTTTCAACAGCAATAAGAATGTTCCTGAAAAAGTCTGTTGTGTCAGGTGGTATTCCTTTCGATACAAAAATAGACGAGTCAACACTGAAAGCAATAATCGCTGTTGATCACATGAGAACCATTTCTGAAACCAATGGCAATTCGGAAATGACATTAGATGATGTAAATGACGTCATAAAAGAATCCAGAAACGAGAGGAAAAACAGAAAATGAAACCTCTGGATTCACTAGAGATTATACTGTGTCGTATGAACGCAAAATTGTTCAGTGAATCTGTTGAAAAAACCGAGTACAGTTCTCCTGTATTCATCAGAAGATTCATGCTTTCAACCCTCGCCAGATCTTTCGACAACAAAAGTTACATGTTTCAATCATGCTATTATGATGACTGTTTCGACATGCTTGACGAGGAATTTGGCAAAAGTACATACGGCACAATGAAATATTCAAAAGACCAGATGTTTTGGATTGGATATATGTACAGATGTATAGCCATCAAGTACAATTTAACAAGCAAAGTTGTTTACAAACTTTTCAATGCCAGTGAAATCGTCAGGTATTACAATATCGGTCATACTTTCGATGTTGTGGATTTTGCAGAGCGAATGATGGAAAGCATCAATTACGATACTTCATCGAACCAGGAAAAAGCTCTTAAACTTATGCGAAAACTCGTTCAGGAAGAAAAGCAAAAAGAAAAAGCTGAATGACGCACAAAATTCAATATTAATGGATTTCAAATCCTGCATCATTCTTCAATTGCAATCTGTTCTGTTAACCAAAGAAAAGTGTTTTGTGTCAAATTTTCGCACTTTCGCTAACATTTATCTTTTTTCTGCCACTTAACAAGTGAAAGCGCTTTCGAGGTAAGAAAATGAAAAAACAAGATCTGTCCACTCTTCTGGAAAAACAATTTCTGGACAAACTTTTTGGCTTTTGTTATTCCAGAACAAACAATCACTATGAAGCAGAAGATCTCTCATCTGAAATAGTACTGGAAATAATTAAGCAATCCAAGACAAACGGGGACATAGACAATCCCGAAACATATGTCTGGAAAATCGCCCGCAATGTTTATGCCAGGTACACGGAAAGAAGAAAACTTGAGAGAATCCATGCATATGAAGGTGATCCCGAAGATGTTTTAATCAACGCAGTTGATGAAGAATATGACGACAGCGAAGACGAAAATCTTAAAAAAGTTTTTCGTGCCATCAGTTTTCTTTCCCGTTCTTACAGGGATGTCATGGTTTCCTTCTATTTTGACGGGAAATCCACATCGGCAATTGCAAAAGAATTGAACATCAAAGAGACTACGGTCAGGCAGAGATTGTTCAGCGCAAGAAACGAAATAAGAGACGAGGTTAACACAATGGATACAATTAATAAACCCACACAATTGAAACATATTGAATATGAGATATGGGGAACAGGCAATCCGGCATGGAGTAATCCAAGAAATGTTTGTGATCGTGAACTGTCCAGGCACATAATGCATCTCTGTTCCGACAGACCATATTCGGCAAAAGAATTGTCTGAAGAACTCAATGTCCCCATGATTTACATCGAAGACGAATTGAATATTCTGGAAAAAGGCGAATACGGAAGATATGGTGTTCTGAGAGAAGTAAAAGACGGCAGATATGCAATGAATTTTGTTTTGCTTAACAAAGAACAGACGATCAGGGCGTGGAATATTTACCAGAAGAATACTGTTTTTCTCTGCGGTATCGCACAAAAATTCATAAAAGAACATGAGAAAGAATACCTGGCCGTTCCGTATCTGAATAAGAATGTGACTCTGAATGATATTTTATGGTCACAAATACATAATATTGGACACATATTCAACAGAAAAGTCAAAAGCATTTTATCTGAAAAGTATTTTCCGAACGTAAAAACTCCTGACAGACCATTTTCCGTATATGGGTGGGAAGACTTTGGTAAAACATGGTTTGGAGGATGTGACGGTGCAAGCGCCAATAATGTTCTTGGGTACTCCTACATTCAGGTGCAGAACATTTACAGCTCGTCAAAAGACCTGCCTATACAAAAACATTTCAGCTGCGGACTTAACGTTGGAAATGATTCCAAAATGCAGATGGCAATCAGAGCTATAAACGGCCTTGACGTTTCAGATTTTTCAGATATTGAAAAAGAAATTGCAGCCAAAGCAATAGAAGAAGATTACATTTATCGCGAAGGCGACAAACTCTATACTAAATTTCTTGTCATTGAAGAGAAAAACGATAACATTCCGTACAATATCTCAAATGGAATCGCAGACCTCTTAACCGAACAGGCTGATGAAACAGCAAAAGAACTGGCATCATTTATCAAAAAAACACTCCCCGAGCATCTTGTCTGTGAATACAGATTCGTTGCAGACCTGGCTTCAATGCCTGTTGCAGAAACATTAATTCTTTCTCTTATAGAAAAGAAGGTGTTGAAACCGCTGAAAAAAAGACTTAATTCCGAAACAGTCTTTATGACAGTGAAAAAGTAGAACCGAAAAAGACTCATGTCCAATCATTAACAAGGACATGAGTCTTTTTGTATTCAAAAAATGATTTTACTTTTTCCTATAAACCGTACCGAATTGATTTGAAGGCACTATTTCTATCTGTTCGGTTTTCAACAATCCATCAATTGTGCTGCTCAGTTTTTTCGTTATTCCTTTGTAACCCATTGCCTTAGATAAATCCGTAATATTCATAGGCACTTCAGACAGTTTTTCCAAAATCTTTCTCTCGTAATCCATCTTCTTTTCTGAAACAAAACTGGGATGTACCGGAATTATTACTGTCAAATATCCCCTGTCTTCATCCATTTCGAACATAGGCATATCTGATCCGTTTTCCTTCAGTGCACTGAACACAGTCGGAAAACCGGTATTGCGCCCTTCAGTCAATCTGAGTTCCTTAAGAAAGTCTCCTATCCTTCTGTTACGGTATATCATGGAACGAATGTCGAGAGATTTAATTCTCTCATCGGTTATGCTCCTATCAAAACCCGGAAAACTGGTTATTTCCATTCTTGTTGGCGTTATTCTCACTGTTATTGGCTCATTTATCTGATAAGACCTATGATAAACTGCATTGGACAGTATTTCTTCAACAGCCTGGTATGGATAGTTCATTATCCTTCTTGCTTCAGCTCTGTATTTTTCCTTTATGACTTTCTCTTTCAATGCATAGTTCTTAATGTACGAAAGTGCTTCGGTCAGCTGGCGCTGAATTGGACCCGAAAATGTTTTTTCTGTCATATTCATTCCTGTCGGGTCAGGAATATCCACCACTTCGATTCTGGCATACCTGAAATATTTTTCGGGATGTTCAGAAAACATTAACAGACCTACATTCTTTGGCTTTTTGTATTCCGGTGGTCCCGACACCAGCTGCATATCTTCAGCCAGGTGATTCAGATCTTGTTTCAGTGAGTATTCGTACAAATCACTTCCGACTTTTTTCAGATGTTCGCGCAAGAGTCCGAGATTAAGATCTTCCACTTCTGCAGCCAGATTTGGTCTGTCATCAAACGGAATATCCAATGATACATAATACAGCTGCTTTTCTTCTTCAGGTGAAGCAATAACCGTGTTGCTCGCCTTCCTGATGTAATATTTCTTATCTGAGCGCTTATCTGAAAGAGAAACCGATGCCTTGTATGGTCTTGAAAAACCACCGGACACCCATATCACCAGAACATACTTGTCATCATATATGAATGGTTCGGCAACGGGCTGGTAAAATGGCTCGATATAATGACAGCACTCGCGAAGTTTCTTTTCTATCGAATCAACTCGATTCTTTTCAATGCCTTTTACAGGGAAAACCGGAGAACCATTTTCTTCTTCCACTCCAACCACAATATATCCGCCGCCCATGTTGTCTATGTCGTTTGCAAATGCACATATTGTATGAATGATAGGTTCCGGATTCCAATCAGATTTGAATTCTACTCTTGTGGATTCCACAATTCTCAGGTTAATCAGATCGCTTATATTAACTGGTATTGCCATTGTATAATCCTCCTTCTCTCGACGTTTATTATACCATTTTTTGCAATTTTGTCAATAGGCTCGATAATATTTTGTCGAGCCTCTCGACGTTTTGTTGTCGATTCTGTCATTTTTTTGTCGAGTCATCGATTGATATAACCAAAAAAAACGCAAGAAAAAATCTCATGTTTTGGGGACAATTAATCCTTTTGACATGAGATTATCGCTTTTTAAATAATACGAATCAGAAAGAAGAAATCGGCAGCGAGGTATCGTCTTCACCCTTCTCTATGTGTCTTACAACGCAATAATAACCTGAACCATTGTCAAGACTCACATAGATCCGATCGCCTACCTTTTTTCCGAATACAGCACGTCCTATAGGGGACTCTTTACTTATGGCCATCCTGTCTATGTTGTTTCT
>JAILLB010000019.1 GCA_024693345.1 Clostridiales bacterium | reverse complement strand
GTTACATACGTTCCACAGTTTACTTGCTGCATATCCCAAGTGGTTTATGATATTCGATTGTGTTGAATTAACTTTTATTGTCGTCTCTTTGGATAGTAGCATACTTAGCATCCTTTTGATTGATTATATATGTATCGAAGTATTTTTTCCTCGATACTTTCAAACCATACCATATGACAATGTATATATTGCATATTGACGTGCGATAATATGTTGGATTATACTTCATACCCATAGTATAACGTATTTTGATTCTACTTGTAAATATATAGGGGCGCCTGTATCTCGGTAATTGAATTATCGAGGATTAGGCGTCGTTCATCCTAATTGCCGGCGGTCCGAGCGAAGAAATATATGTTTGCATTTGACCATTTTCTTATTGATTAATTTCAGCTTTAATGTTATTATATTATTACACGCTGAATTTGTAAATACTCAATGGTGATATAGATGGAATTTAACAAGGATAAAAAGATCGTTTTCTCTGGCGTTCAGCCAAGCGGAATGCTCACAATAGGCAACTATCTCGGAGCAATCAAGAACTGGAAAACACTTGAAGAAAACTATAACTGTATATACTGCGTTGTAAATGAGCACGCCATAACGGTAAGACAGGATCCTGCCGAACTCAGAAAGAGAACATATGAGACGCTCGCCATTTTCATCGCAAGCGGACTGGACCCTGAAAAGAATCTGTTTTTCGTTCAGAGTCATGTTCCTGCGCATGCAGAACTGGCCTGGGTGCTCAACTGCTACACAATGTTCGGTGAGCTGTCCAGAATGACGCAGTTCAAAGACAAGAGTGCAAAACATTCAGACAACATAAATGCCGGACTTTTCACATATCCGGTTCTCATGGCTGCAGATATTCTTCTTTACAACGCCTCCCTCGTTCCGGTCGGCATGGACCAGAAACAGCACATAGAGATAACAAGAGACATTGCAAAGAGATTCAATGAAGCATACAGCGAAACATTTACAATTCCGGAGCCTTATTTTATGGAATCCGGAACAAAGATATGCTCGCTCACTGATCCCACAAAGAAGATGAGCAAATCCGACGAGAACGAAAACTCCAGAATCAGTCTTATGGACTCAAGGGATGACATCATTCGCAAGTTCAAGAGAGCTGTGACCGACAGCGGTACTGAAGTCAAGTTCGAAGAGGGAAAAGACGGAATCAACAACTTGATGAACATTTACTCGTGCTTGACGGGTAAGACTATAAAAGAAATCGAAAAAGAGTTCGAAGGCAAGGGCTATGGTGAATTCAAACTTGCTGTCGGCGAAGCATGCGCAGACAGTCTTTCAGGCCTACAGGCGGAATTCAACAGACTTATGGCTGACAAATCTTATCTCGAGAACGTTATGAAGAACGGCTCGGATTATGCCAACTACCTGGCAAACAAGATGATGTCAAAAGTATATAGAAAACTTGGCTTCCTACAAATTAAATAATTTGGAGGAAACGTTATGATAGATATAATCTCAACAATTCAGATAATTATTTGCGCAGTACTGATGCTGGTGGCATTTTTGTGCACACTCGCATTCACACCCGTGACATGCATGATTTCAAGAAAACTCGGTGCGGTTGACAAACCGGACGGAGGAAGAAAGAAACACGCAAGACCGACTCCTCGTCTTGGCGGACTGGCAATGATGGTTGGTTTCTTTGTTGCAATCGGAGCAGCACTGCTTTTCGCAGGAGTTGATGCTCAGTCTCCTCAGATTCTCACCATGATTTGCGGAACTGCTGCAATCTGCCTCATAGGAATAATAGACGACATATTCAATCTTCCGGCAATCTTCAAATTCATCTGTCAGATACTGATTGCAACTGCAACAGCATTCTTCGGCGGAGCAATCACATTCACGACATTGTTCGGAAGCACGATTATACTGGGCAACATGTCAATACCGCTCACAGTCGCATGGATGGTTCTCATGATCAATGCAATGAACCTTCTCGACGGACTCGACGGACTGGCGTGCAGCGTTGCCGGAATCGGAACATTCGTGACTGCCATCATCGCAGCTCTCATGGGCTATTATGACGCAGCAATCATTGCAGCTGTTCTATGCGGTGCCGCAATCGGATTTTTCCCGCTCAACTCACACCCTGCAAAAGTATTCATGGGCGACACAGGCTCAATGATGCTCGGATATGTTGTCTCATGTCTGTCAATTTTCTGGCTGATGAAGGGCGTCACATATTTGTCAATTCTCGTTCCGTCCCTCATCTTTGCATTCCCGCTCATCGATATGATAAGCGTAATCTTCGAGAGAACTGCACAGGGCAAGAGCATTTTCAAGGCAGACAGACTTCATATGCACTACAAACTTCTTGACCTTGGACTGTCTTACTCAGCAACAGTAACCGTAATCGACATTGCAACAGTCATTTTCGGAGGCTGTGCCGTTCTCATGTTGTTCAATCCTCCGATTGCTCTCATAATTGCGGCAGTGGTTGCACTATTCATGATTTTAATCAAGCATGCAGGCAAATTCATTAAGCCGAAAGAGAAGAAAGAAGAGCAGACCGAAGAAGGCGGTTATAAAGGCGGCGAAAACAAAAACGTATTTGTTGATGACAAAGGAAACGTAATAGAAAGATAACAGAAAAATTAATATGGCCGAGCGTTCTGCTCGGCCATTGCTATACTTTTCAGAATTTTGCCGCTTCTGTTCTTATTATGTTTACAAGGTTCATGTCAGGGGTTATATCCGAATCGCCTCTCGGGACAAAACCATTGACGGCAATGTCTCCGCCTACAACATATTTGTACCAGATGCATGCAAGTGCATATCTTCCGTAAATGTATCCCATGTGAAATCCGTCTCTGGTCAGGCTGAGTCCGCCCTGCGGATAATTGAACTCAGGCACTGTTCTTCTAAGGTGCTGGATGAAATCTCCGCATGGAATGATGTCTGCATGAAGAGAATATGAAGCGTTGTAGTAACAGTTCTGAAGAGCCTTGAACATGAATTCCTGTTTTTTGCCGTACCATTTGAAGTGGCCGTGGTTAGAATCGTGCTCATAAGCCCATGTCTCATGAATCATGATCTTTGCATTGGGCTGAAATCCTCTGACATAATCATACAGTTTTTCTATATACGGGTGATATGAGTTGTCTATTCCGCTGTAGCCGCTAGCCTGCTGGAGGGAAATAACATCCCATTTGCACTCTTGTAATGTATCCTTTATTGTCGCTGCAGGTCCTTCACCGAGACCGTTGAGCTGGTACTGATACTCGTTTCTGTTTTCCAGAACGTTTTCCCAGTGATGTTCAAGTGTGCATCCTCCGATGTAGAGGTTGACAGTTGTTACATCGTGACCCCCTTCAACAGATACATTGTGAAGATATTTGAAAGCATCCTGTGAGAAGCTGTTTCCGATAGCCAGTATTTTCATATTGAGACGATCCTTCTTTCAGGCGGCAGAAAAACACCGCTTTTTTTGTTAAGTAAAATGTGGTATCATTATATTACCAATTAAGAGAAAAATCAATTGCGGGGCACATTATGGTCAAAAAAACGGAACGGAGAAAATCGAGAAGCCTTCTGGCACTTATTTCGGTGCTGTCCATAATTGTCGCCTTCGTGGGAGTCTGTTATCTTGTCCTGTCCGTACTGCACAGGGCCGGGGTATACCAATTGCCTGCATTCATGCAGCCCGCTCAGACCACCGAAGTGACACAGTCTGTTGAATACAAACCAGATATCCCCGTTACATATTCATACGGTTACACCATATCCAATGTTTCTGAAATAGATTATGTGAAGTTTCTTGAACACTCGCCTTATGCCGACAGTTTCTTCATGAAAGCAACAATGTACAATTATACAGAGGACGACGCAAACTTTTCGGATTTTGAATACTGGATCTGGAAAAACGGTGCAAAGTACAAAGTTTCTGTCAGAGACCCTTCTACAAGTGAACTGTTGAAAGTCATCATCTGTAACGGCGAGAGAGTAATGGTGAGTGACGAAATCAGCGGAATCGTAGAATACCATGACGCAAAAGTGTACACACTGATTAACCAGACGCCATTCCCGGATTTTGCCGAATACTTCGGAGATGGATACGAGATGGCGTACTTCGGAGAGAACGAGGAAGAGTTGTTCATAACCCTCAATCACCTTGATGAAGGAGATGTGCTCAATCTTTTGTTCAACAAAAACCAGGGAATTGTGACCGGATATGAGGTGTTCAAGGACAATGTGCTTGTTTCGGATTATGTTCTTGATTCATTCGAAAAATTGAGTTATACGACAGATATTATGTTCAATTTTGACTAGAAAAGGGCAAATCGGGATAATAATATGTGAATTATTGCTACTTGCAATTTACATGACGTTTGGATATAATTAACGAGAAAAGGGAACGGAGGTGCAGTTTATGCTTGAAAAAGTCATTGATATTCTCGCTAACCAGCTCAGAATCGATTCCAGTACTATAACTGCCGAAACCGATATCATCGGCGACCTTAACGCCGACTCTCTCGATGTAGTCGAAGTCATAATGACAATAGAACAGCAGTACGGAGTCAGTATCCCTGACGAAGATGTTGCATCTATCAAGACCGTCGGAGATTTATCTACATACATAGAAAAGCATTGCAAAAAGTAAGAGGGGAATTAGTCTCCTCTTTTCTTATTGAATAAAAAGCCAATAAGTATCCTTTAAGACTGATACGAGATATCGGAAAGGGTAGAACAGAAGGCGTATTAGGCCTAACTGCACCCTGACGATTGTCAGGGTTTATTTTTTTGGGGGGAGGTTTTATGGAAAAGGTTCTGGTTGATTCCGAAGGCTTGGACAGAATGCTCTTAAGACTCTCGCATGAAATACTCGAAAAGAATCCGGACACAAGTGAAATGGCTCTCGTGGGAATTCTGAGAAGAGGGGCAACACTGGCCGACACACTTGCGGAAAACATATATAAGATAATAGGAAAAAATATAGAAGTTGGTTATTTAGATATTACACTTTACAGAGACGATCTCAGTGAATTATCCGAAAAGCCGACACTGAACAAAACACAGATACCCTTTGACGTCACGGGCAAGACCATAATAATCGTGGATGACGTAATCTTCACCGGAAGAACGGTGAGAGCTGCAATCGATGCAATATTCGATTGCGGAAGGCCTAAAAGAATACAGCTTCTCGAACTGGTCGACAGAGGGCACAGAGAACTGCCGATCAAACCTGACTACGTCGGAAAGAACATACCGACTTCACTCGATGAAGTCATAATGGTAAAAGTCAGACAATACGACGAAGAACAGTGTGTGGCAGTCATCAATAAGTAATCTTTTGCCGAAAAGGCAATAAAAATATGGAGGAGAGAATCTATGAAACTCACTTTTGACGTAGAATCAAAGCCAAAGTTTGGACAACTTATCGTCTTTGCATTCCAACAACTGCTTGCCATCATGGCAGCAACAATTGCAGTACCTGCAATCATTAACGGAAACGCCGGATTAGCAGGAACTGACCAGATGAGCCAGGCAGCTGCATTGTTCGGTGCAGGTGTAGGAACAATCGTATATTTGCTCTTTACAAAATTTAAGAGCCCTGTATTCCTTGGATCATCGTTTGCATTCCTCGGATCAATGACAGCAGCATTTGCAGGAGCTGCAACAGTATCACTCGGATACCTCGGCCTTATAATCGGTGCGGCATTCGCAGGACTTGTATATGTAATCATTGCAATTGTGGTTAAGTTCGCAGGAACACGCTGGATTGAAAAACTCATGCCGGCAGTAGTAATCGGACCCACAGTAGCAATCATCGGTCTTTCACTTGCAGGAAACGCAGTTGGCGATCTTCAGACTGCAAATGCAGGCGGCAGCGTATACGTTGCAATTGTCTGCGGAATTGTAACACTCGCAGTAACAATGATCAGCGCTTCATACGGCAAGAAGATGATCAAGCTTATCCCGTTCATCATTGGTATCCTTGCAGGATATGTAGTAGCACTGGTATTCACATTAATCGGAACAGCAACAGGAAATGTTGACCTCAAAGTAATTGACTTCTCAGCATTCCAGAACCTCACAATATTCTCAGTACCGGAATTCACATTCCTGAAAGCATTTGGTGCATTCGGTGAACTCAACGGTTCTTACATAGTATCTATAGCAGTTGCATACGCTCCCGTAGCATTCGTTGTATTCGCTGAGCATATCGCAGACCACAAGAACCTCTCATCAATCATCAACCGTGACCTCTTGAAAGAACCGGGACTCCACAGAACACTTCTCGGAGACGGCGTTGGTTCAATCGCAGGCGCTCTGTTCGGAGGCTGCCCCAATACAACATACGGTGAATCAGTAGGATGCGTGGCAATCACAGGTAACGCTTCAGTTACAACAATCATCTGCACAGCAATCCTCGCAATACTGATTTCATTCTTCACACCATTCATAGCATTCTTGAAAACAATTCCTTCATGTGTAATGGGCGGCGTTTGTATGGCACTGTACGGCTTCATCGCTGTATCAGGTCTTAAGATGGTTCAGAAAGTCAACCTCGAAAAGAACAAGAACATGTTCGTTGTATCTGTAATCCTTATTGCAGGTATAGGCGGACTCAAGCTCGTATTCGGTGAAATCACAATCACAGCTATCGCATGCGCACTTATCCTCGGTATCCTTGCAAACCTGATGCTTGCAAAGAGCGATAAAGACGACACACCGGCTGAGGGCGGAGAAGCTGAAACAGCTGAAACAACAGAGACAACTGAAACAGCAGAAACTGAAACTCAGACGACAAGCGAAGAGAAATAAGCAAAAGTAATAACAGAACATCCACCCTGCGGGGTGGATGCTTTTGCGTTCATGAAATCACCCGCCGATTGGCGGGTGTCTTGTTTATATTCTTGCTACTCCTGTTTTCCTTGCCGCTTCTGAAACTGCTTTGGCGACTTCTTTTACGACTCTTTCATCGAATACATCTGGAATAACCGAATCTTTGTTCAGAGGCTGCGGGGCGAGTCTGGCCAGCGCCATTGCTGCAGCAAGTTTCATCTCTTCGTTGATGTCTTTTGATCTGCAGTCAAGGGCTCCTCTGAATATTCCTGGGAATGCGAGAAGATTGTTTATCTGGTTTTTGAAATCACTTCTGCCGCTTCCGACTACATATGCACCTGCTTCTTCAGCGTCCTGCGGCATTATTTCCGGAACAGGGTTTGCCATTGCAAACACAATTGCCTTGTCTGCCATGGATTTGACCATTTCTTTGGATACCAGACCCGCTGCAGATACTCCTATGAATACATCTGAACCTACCATTGCTTCAGCCAATGTTCCAGTAATCTGTTCGGGGTTGGATATTCTGGCCAGTTCTTCATTTGCAGGTGTGAGATTCTCGCACTTAAGGGATATTGCTCCGTGCCTGTTGCAGAATATGACGTTTTTCGCACCTGCGCTCATAAGAAGCTTGCCTATTGCAGATCCGGCAGCACCGCTTCCGCTTATGACAATCTTGATGTCTTCAATCGTTTTGCCTGCAAGTTTCAGTGCATTTGTTAGGGCAGCCAGAACAACAACTGCAGTTCCGTGCTGGTCGTCGTGGAACACGGGAATTTCACATATTTCTTTCAGTCTTTTCTCTATTTCAAAACATCTCGGAGCAGAAATGTCTTCAAGGTTAATTCCTCCGAAGTTTTTCTGGAGCAGATAAACTGTGCGGACAATTTCGTCAGGGTCTTTTGAGTCTATGCAGAGAGGTACGGCATCTATGCCTGCAAACTGTGAAAAGAGAAGGCATTTTCCTTCCATGACAGGCATGCCGGCAGCAGGACCTATGTCGCCAAGGCCTAGTACGGCCGTTCCGTCAGTCACAACCGCTATCTCATTCCATCTTCTTGTCAGGTCATAAGATTTAGTTTCGTCTTTCTGTATCTCAAGACAAGGCTGGGCAACACCCGGTGTATATGCCAAAGAGAGATCTTCTCTCGTTTTTACCTGAATGCTGGGTATAAATCTCATTTTCCCACGCCATTCACTGTGTTTTTCAAGTGACTGCTGTCCTATGTTCTTGTTCTGCATCTTAACCTCCACAGCAACATTTTGTGCTTTGCGCGTATTGACTTAATGCTCAAAATACTATACAATTTTCTATTGGAAAAAGTATGTTCTCGCAATATTTTTCAGCACATGTTCCAACATTGAAATTATATACAAAACTGCATGTTTTTTCAACACGAACAGTACTCGAAAAGGCAAATATCCGGGAACGAAAGAAGATACAAGAGGAAAAGAGAAAATGTCAGGAATATCCAGAAGAGAAGCAAGAGAATGTGCTCTTAAAAACATATATGCGTTCAGCATAGCAGGTACGGACAATCCGGGGGATTTCTTTGAACTGAACTGTGCGGAACAGGAAATTGCTTCTGATGATTTTTCATATGAACTTTACATGAAGACAGTCCTTCACTTTGAAGACATCGACAAGCTCATTGAAGAGAATTCAAAGGGTTGGAAAATAAGCAGGATATCCAAGATATCCCTTGCAATACTGAGAATGTGCATATGCGAATTTCTGTACTTTGATGACATTCCGGGACAGGTCTCAATGAACGAGGCCGTTGAACTGGCCAAAAAATATGACGACGATGATGCGCCTTCATTTGTGAACGGCGTAATCAATGCAGTATACAAAGGATTGAAGAAATAGGGATATGTCTGTATTGGGATTTGATACCAGCAATTATACGACTTCCGTAGCTCTTTACGGAAAAGACGGATATGAACTGAAACGCAGACTGTTATATGTAGAAAAAGGAGCGCGCGGTCTACGTCAGAACGACGCGCTGTTTTTGCACACAAAAAACATTCCCGATCTCATGGATGAACTCAATATCCGGGGGAAAATAGAAGCTGTTGCCGTCAGTGACAGACCAAGGGATGCGGAAGGCTCATACATGCCCTGTTTTCTTGCAGGCGTTTCAGCTGCTGAGACTGCAGCAAAAGTACTCGGAGTACCTCTGTACAGATTCTCCCACCAGTCGGGTCACATCATGGCTGCAGTTGTGTCATGCGAAAGCCTGGATTTTTCAGGCAGAGAGTTTTATTGTTACCACCTCTCCGGAGGAACAACTGAACTTGTAAAGGCAACACCGGATGACGAGAGAGGGTTCAAAGCCGAAATAATAGGCGGAACGACGGATATAAGTGCGGGACAGCTGATTGACAGAGCAGGAGTCTTAATGGGACTGAATTTCCCGTGCGGAGGAGAACTCGAAAAACTCGCCATAAATGGCAGGAGCAGAAAGGTCAGGGTTTCCGTCGACGGAGAGAAATGCAACTACTCAGGGGCCGAAAACACCGTCATAAAGATGCTTGAATCGGGTGAGAGCAAGGAAGATGTATCAAGATATGTTCTTGACTACTGTTCCGAGTCCATTATTCAGACAGTAAATAATGCCATGAACAAATTCGGACAGAGAGATGTTCTCTATGTCGGAGGAGTCATGAGAAACGAATATATACGGAATAAGATAAAAGAAAAGACACAAGGAGCACATTTCGGATCTGCTGAACTCTCTTCAGACAACGCAGTCGGAATTGCGGCACTTGGGTACTTCAGACTGAAAGGAAAAAAGGACAATGGTTGACGAGAGCAGGATACTGACTGTTTCACAACTGAATAACTATGTCAAGCTCAAACTCGAGTCGGACCAGGGTCTTATGAGGGTTTTCGTGAGGGGCGAGATATCCAATCTCAAGACTTACGGAGGAACAGGCCATCTGTATTTCACACTGAAAGATGAAAAGGCCCAGATCAGTTCCGTAATGTTTGCTTCATACGTATCCTTGTTGAAATTCGTTCCGAAAGACGGAATGAAGGTTATAGCGATAGGGAAGATAAGCCTGTATCCCGAGAGGGGAACGTACCAGCTGTATCTGAATTCCATGGAGCCTGACGGCATGGGTGCTCTTGCAATGGCTTATGAGCAGCTGAGAAGAAAACTTGAGTACGAAGGGCTTTTCGATGATGTAAGAAAGAAAGACATACCGGAATTTCCCAAGACAATAGGGGTCATAACATCGCCAACCGGAGCTGCCGTAAGGGATATAATGAACATTCTGGGAAGGAGATGGCCTATTGCGCCTGTGTACCTGTATCCCGCTATTGTTCAGGGCGACGGAGCCGTTCCGACACTCATAGAGGGACTTACATATTTCAACACATTCAAGCCTGTTGACGTCATCATAATCGGCCGAGGCGGCGGTTCACTTGAAGATCTGTGGGCATTCAACAGCGAAGACCTCGTGAGGGCTATTTCACGCTCGGTTATCCCCGTCATTTCAGCTGTAGGACACGAGACGGATTTCACGCTCTGCGATTTCGTAGCCGACATGAGAGCGCCTACACCGTCTGCAGCAGCAGAACTTGCAACTCCGAATTCACTTGAACTGTACGGAAGAATATCTTCGTGTGAATCTTCCATAAGAACGTCAATAAAGAAGAAGCTTGACTACGAGAGACAGAGAGTAGAAAATTACGCAAAAAAGAGAGTCCTGCAGACTCCCGAAGCGTTTATAGACAACAAAAAGACATCTCTCATGATGCTTGAAAAGCAGCTCATAGACCAGCTGGATTCCGTTATCAAGGAATCAAATCACAGCCTGGATATGACTGAAACAAAACTGAACAGTCTAGCTCGCGAAAAAGTAAATACATCAAGACACGAATTTGACAAAGTTGACGGAAAGATGGAAGAGAAGTTCAATCATCTCGTCGAGAGAAAACAGAAAGAACTGTCCATTATTGCAGGAAAACTTCATGCTCTTGATCCGCTCGCAGTACTGTCGAGAGGCTATTCGGCAGCGTTTGATGAAGAGGGAAAGACAATCAAGAGAATAGGGCAGGTCAAAAAAGACAGCACAATGAACATAATGGTGACGGACGGAACGATTACAGCCAAAGTCACAGCCACAAAGAAAAAAGGAGATAAATAAGATGAGCGAAAAGAAAACAGCAGAGAAGAAAATGGATTTTGAACAGGCTCTTCAGAGACTTGAACAGATAGTTGAAGATATGGAAAGCGGAAATGCAAAACTTGATGAATCACTTGCACTTTTTGAAGAGGGTGTTCAGCTTGTAAAGTTCTGCAGAGAAGCTCTGGACAAAGCTGAAAAGAAAGTTATGATGATTCAGACAGACAAAAACGGAGCAAAATCCGAAACGGAATTTACTCCGAAAAATGAAGACTGATTAAATCTGATCTTACAGCAGGCCGGTGTAGTCAAAGTCGGGAATGAAACTCTCCTTTGCTGCACTGCCATCCTGCACATATGCGTTCACTATTCCTATGTCATCTGCATAATTTACGAGTTTGTCATACTCGTACTTTGTGACTTTCCTGTCTATTTCAGGATATTTTTCAAGATGGCCATTGGGAGTGAACTGGCTCATAATGCTTATATATACATCATCCCCGTACTCAGAGTGAAGATATTCGAGAACTCTCATGGATTCTTCAACATGACCGGGGAGCAGCAGGTGTCGGACTACGACGCCTTTTTTTATTATCCCGTTTTCATCCAGCTCCACTTTTCCCGTCTGTCTGACCATTGCAGAGAGCGCCTCTTTTGCGACCTGCGGGTAATCCGGGCAGAATGAATACTTTTTTGATGTTGCGCTGTCCATGTATTTGAAATCTGTCAGATAAACGTCAACATAACCTTTAAGCATTTCTATGGTTTCTGTTGTCTCATAACCGCTTGTATTCCAGACTATCGGCAGATTCATGTCTTTTGATCTCGACAGTTTAATTGCCTCTATTATCTGAACAGTGAAATGGGTAGGGGTAACCATGTTTATGTTGTGGGCTCCCTGGTTCATCAGTTCACAGAATATTTCTGCAAGCCTGTTGGCAGAAATCTGCATTCCCACTTTGCCTTCGGAAATGACCCTGTTCTGGCAGTATACACATTTCATGTTGCACCCTGAAAAGAAAACAGTCCCTGATCCTCTTGTTCCGGAAATGCACGGCTCTTCCCACTGGTGAAGGGCAGCTCTTGCAACTCGTACGGCATCAGTTTCTCCGCAATAACCCTTTTTGGCATTGCGGTCTATGTTGCATTTTCTCGGGCATATATTACATTTGTTTTCTGTCATTTTCTCGCTCTTATCCCGCATAGATATATTTTTGTTTTCGCGCCATTACACTTTAAGTGTTCTCAGATAATTCTTTTTCTCGTCGGAAATCCTGTAGCTCTCAATGGCTTTCTGGATTGTTTTGTTCTGGGTGAATTTTGACAGCTTTTTGCTCTCAATGCACCCTATGGCAGAGTCCCACTGCTTTACAAGTGCAAACGAGAGATACCAGGCAACTGCCATGTTGATGTAGTATTCGTCGCAGTCTTTTGCGGCAACCATGTCGATGTATTCAGGTCTGAATGCTTCATTGAGATAGTAGTATATGAGCATGTTGATGCCCAGTCTGATTGTGAACACTTTGTCCGAATCAAGCCATTTTCTTATATACGGAAGAAGTTCATCCGTATGCTTTCTCATTTCTTTCGGTGCTATCTGGTCACATGTAGCCCAGTTGTTGACATAGGGCAGAAAGTGTTCAATCTCGCCAACGCACTGATTGAAATCCTTCATCTGAGAAATGAGCTGGCTGTGGAGCTGGTTTTCATCGTAATACTTGTGCGGCAGTTCTTTTAGAAAATCTTTGCAGAACGGTTTGTCCTTTATTTCCTTTGCAATTCTTCTCAGATCAGGCGTTCTGACTCCGATGATTGTGTCAGGGTCAACAGTCGGAACCAGTTTGGCATGGAAAACTGCATATGTCTCATCTCTGTTTTCAAAGAGGATATCTGTTACCTTGCTCATGTTTTTCTCCTTCTGTCAAACGCATTCTATTACAAGTCTGTCTGAAACTGTTGCATCAAGACTGAGCATTCCTTTTTCAAATGTAAAAGGAATTGCTTTTTTGTCGCAAGTAACCGACCTGACTTTTCTGATATATGGAAGTTCAATATCTTTCAGATGAATCTCTCCGTCTTTTACAGACAGGGAAGTCGTGCCTGACTTCTTTTCAAATACTCCCCATGCATCTGAAACAAACCAAGGGCAATTGAAGTCGCCTTTTATGACGGGGTTGAATCCCAGTCTGTTTTTCGTCATGTCAAATGAAAATCCCGAGAATATGGGCAGAAGGGCAAAAGATGCCATGCTGCGGGCGTAGTTTGATCCGCACTCAATCTCGTTGAACGGATTTCTGTTGTAGCCGCGGTAGCGGTCACGAACGGATTTCACTATGTTTATTCCTTCTGTAATCATCCCTTCGGATACAAGAAGCCCCGCAAGTGCATATTCAAAGCCATGCATGGATTCCTGCGCATAAGGAATAGGGATGGCGGGAGCCTTTGTCCCCTTCGGGAATGTGCAGATGACTGCTCCTGATTCGTCATTTACTGCAAACAGCCTGAATGTGTTGTAATGGCTGCGCATGTCCTTTTTATAGTTGTTCTTGTAAACGTTCTTAAGCGCGGTATGAAGCTTTTCTTTGTCAAATATCTCGCCGAGTCCGCATATGTTTGCATGCCACTGAGCCAGGCACTGGTCAATTTCGCACCCTTTTCCTATCTGGTACTTTATCTCACCGGATTCAGAGTTCCAGTAAGTTTTTTCTGCATCTTCAAACGGCTCCAGAATGGATTTGTCAGACAAGTCTATGTCCTGGCTGTACCACTTTCCGTTGAACAGTTTTTCGTCTGTAAATGCTTTTCCTTTGCTGAAGAGCTCAGAATATTTTTCAGCTGCTTTTTTGTCTCCCATTGCAATGGCCATTTCGCGTCCAGCTTTGAGAGCTCCGAGATAGAATCCTTCAAGCCATGAAGAAGGTCCGAAAAGTTCCATGTCCAGTGTGTGGTGCTGTCTTCCTTCGAGAACTCCGTCTGCATTCAGATCCCACTTGTCCCTGTTTTCTTTGCTCCACGCATATTCAAGAGACAGCTTGACTTTCGGCCACCATTTTTTCAGCCACTCGTCATTGCCTGACAGTTTCCATTCTCTGTATGTCTTGATGACGCCGCCCATCTGTCCGTCGACGCAGGGCCTGAATGTGCCGATGTCGCGTCCGAGCGGGAGCTGCATTCTGAAGCACATTCCGCCTGCGCTGTTCTGGTTGTATGTAAAGTCAGTCTCCCTTATGCCTCTCTCGAGTCTCGGGAAAAGGAAACAGAGCGCATATGCGTAGTTCCAGACATGGGTGCATGTTCCTTCGCATGAACCGCTTTCTTCCCATACACCTTCCCATCCGTAGAATTCTCCGTTCTCGAGTCTCATAACCGTAGGACTCTTTAAAACGGATACAGCTGAAGCCAGAGCTTCTGTCACTTCAACGGGAAGCGAAGAAGAGAAGATTGCGTCTTTGTATGCTTTTGTTTTCTTGTATAGATTGTCCCAGTTGCGGAGGGAATAGCATGCAGAATCCATTGAGTCTTTGAACAGAACGGCGTAGTAGTTTTTCCAAGTCACGTCCTTGTCGTTTTCCGTATATCTCTTCCAGTAGTTGCAGCAGTTTGGCATGTGCCATGAGATCACAAATCTGCATCTGCATGTTTTGCCTGGGTCTGCTTTTACATGGACAGAAAGGGAAGCAAAGTCATTCTTGCCGCTTTCATTGTAATGTCTCGGAATGAGTTTTTCACTCTCAGTGAAATTTCTCCAGTATCTTTCAAGTCCGTCGTTCCATGAACCTCTGTACCAGTATTCCTGATAAGATACATCCTTGCTGTCTGTACCGAGAGCCATTTCAAGATAATCCAAAGAATCTTTGTCAAACTCGGTCTGGGTGAAGTGAATGAAGCTTCCTTCTTCTGCTTTTTTGAATGTATTGACTGAAGAATGGGTCGGGTTTCTCAGTGTTGAACAGATGTAGTAGTCAAGGGGAGAATCCGATGTGTTTTTGACTGAAATCTCAATGAACGCACAGGGAATGCTCGAGTTGTCTTCATCGAGCGGAATGAGCGGATTCCAGCCCCTGATTGTGACTCTGCCCGGAAAACTATCATCGGACAAATCCACTCTTGCAATCGGGAATTCTCCGTGGAAAACACAGTTTTTAAAGTGCGGAAATCCCTGCATGCTGGCTGAGCGCAGTCCTGCGCCGTATCTGCGCCCCGTGGCTCCTGCAAGATCTTTGTTGTAGTCGCCGATGAGTACTCTTGCATCCAGATGCTTATGGTTTCTGACGGCTTTTATTGCAAAGTGGCTGAAACCATTGTATGTGCCTTTGTTCGGGCGGTTGTAAATCTCCCAGTCAACGAGCGCACCGTTGCCGCCCAGGCCTATTGAGCCTGTGCCTATGCCTCCCATCGGGAAAGATATTTCATTCAGCGCCTCTTTTTTGTATACGGTTCTTCTGTTCATGGTTTCCCCCAAATTAAAGAAAGATCACGAGATTGTTGAGTTCCATTGCCCTGTAGTATTTTACGTCTTTGGCCAGACCGATCAGCATCTTGATTGTTGTGATACCCATATTTCGTCTATTTCTTTAATTGCTTTTTCCATTATTCCTTTTTCATCTGCTCCCCAGATGTCAAGTCCGGGTGCCATGATGAGTTTTACATCATGAATTCCGTAGAATGCATGTGCCAATGCATTTACGTATCCGAATCCGAAATCGGCATTTACATGATTGCCTCCGGATGTTGTTATATAGAACAGCTGTTTGGCTTTGCAAAGACCTTTCGGGGCACCTGTTTCCGTGTATACAAAAGTGACTCCGAGTGCGTTGACCTGTTCAAAATACTGTTTTACAGAGGAGGGAAAAGACATGTCCCAGTACGGGCATGCCATTACAATCCTGTCCGCTTTTGCAAACTGATTTGCCAAATCAAACATCGGGTTATTGAATTCCTTTTTTTGAATCAATGAAGTCCTTTTGTACAGGAATGCTTCGTCAACATGAGGAAACTGGATATCTTCCAGCCTTATTTCCTGAATTTCATCTTGGATTTTCTCGAGCAGGTGCTCAGTTAGTTTCCTTGTTCTTGAGTCTTTGCGCACACACGCGTTTACAAACAGCGTCATGATTTCCTCCGAAAAGGTGTTTTTTCTATATTACTTCGTCAAGTATTTCCGAAAGTGATTTCAGATCGTCATCTGTTGTCGCCCAGCTTGTTGCAAATCTTACGACTGTACTGTTCTCGTCATACTTTTCCCAGTAGCTGAAAGAGACTTTTTCTCCGAGCTTTTTCATGACTGAGTTATCCAGAATCACAAACTGCTGATTTGTGGGGGAATCGATGAAGAATTTGAACCTGCGGGAACGGAATAATTCTTTCAGCGTCTCTGCTTTGTCTATTGCGTTCTTGCTGATTTCAAAGTACAGATTGTCCGTAAACAGTGTATCGAACTGAATTCCTAGCAGACGTCCTTTGGCGAGCAGGGCACCTCTTTTCTTGATTGAAGTCAGAAAATGTTTCGGTTTGTTGTTTCTGGTAAACACCACGGCTTCTCCGCAGAGAGCGCCAACTTTTGTGCCGCCTATGTAAAATACGTCGCACAGCTCCGCTATATCTTTCAGTGAAACATCCGTTTCACGGCTCAATAGGCCATACCCGAGGCGTGCTCCGTCAAGGAAGAGGGAAATTCCGTATTCGCGACAAATTTTGGATATACACGTGAGTTCTTCTTTTGTATACAGTGTCCCGTATTCAGTCGGGTGGGAAATATATACCATACCTGGCGCCACCATGTGCTCGTGGTTTTCATCAGCAAAAAAGTCTGAAAGATATTTTTTGAGTTCAGGTATAAGGATTTTTCCGTTCTTCTGTTCGAGTTCAGTCACCTTGTGGCCTGTATACTCTATTGCGCCGCCCTCGTGGAGGTTAATGTGTCCTGTCTTTGCTGAAAGAACACCTTCGTTGTCTGACAGCATTGTAGAGATTACTATCGCATTTGTCTGTGTGCCGCCGACAAGAAATTCTACCTGGAGATTGTCTTTGCCTATTGCTCTGCAGATTTTCTCTTTTGCACTCTCGCAAAAACGGTCTGCTCCGTATCCTGGTGCAGTTTCTGAGTTTGTCTCTGAAAGGCGGCGGATTATCTGGGGATGTGCGCCGTTGTTATAGTCGGATTCGAAAGAAATCATATGTGCCCTCCCGCGTGTCAAGTATTACGAGATATATCATATATTACGCACAACTTTAATTCAAGGGTTGACCAAGATATTATGTGGATATATAATGATTATATATTGACGTGCCAGGGGGTGATTGTTGTGAAGAAGGTTGTTTGTGCAATAACTTCCGTTTTGCTCATAATGCTGCTCCTCACAGGCTGTGTCCGTGTAAACCTAGGCATTACTGTGAAACAGGACGGCACCATTGACATGAGTATGCTGACTGCAGTATCCGATTCTATGAAGGATTTGATTGGAGAATACGCAGATTCCATTTTTGACAACGCCAATATTTTAGGCGAAAATACAGAAGATGAAAACTACAAGGTCTATCCGTATGCAGAAGACGGTTACACAGGGTACATCATCTCCAAAACAGACATGACCGAAGAAGATCTGAAAGATACTGTGATGACTCTTACAAAACAGGGCTCAAAATATATTCTGGACCTGAATCTGAATTCCAAAGAACTGCTTGGCAATCAGTATTTGAGCATGGTGAAGAGCTCCGGAGGCTCTATTGAAGTCACCATAACTCTTCCAAACAGAGCAATATCCAGCAATGCAACATCAGTATCCAGAGACGGAAAGACCCTGACATGGGATCTGACCGAATTCAAAGAAGAAAAAGTGCATGTCGAGTACAGAATCGTATCTACACTTCTGAGAGTCGTGACAATTGTTGTTCTTGTCCTGATCTGCCTCATCGCATTAGCCCTCATATACTTCTGTATTATGGCTATCAAGAAACACAAAAAGACTGAGACTTTTGCAGATAAGGAAGAAGCTGAAAAACTCAGAACATATAAGAAACTCCTGGACGAAGGAATCCTGACTCAACAAGAGTTTGATGCCAAAAAGGCAGAAATACTCAATCTGAACAAGAATGCCGAAGATAAACCCGAGGCAAAACCCGATGAAATACAACCCGATTCTGCTGAAGAAGAGAAACCGGAAACAGCAGAAGAAGAAAAGACAGAGACTGTTTCTGAAGAAATTGCTGAAGAGCCGGCTGAAGAAACAGAAACAGACAAAGAGTAAATGATTTGACTATGTTGTGTATTGATAACAAAGAAACACAGGACGTAAGAGTCCTGCGAGTGGATGCAGACGATAAGAAACTGCCTGAAGTACTTGAATTCGTGGACACATTGCTTGAAGAAAACAATTGCTCTATGAAAGTACAGATGCAGATAGACATATCTCTGGAAGAGCTGTTTGTAAACATAGCGCACTATGCGTATCCGGAAGGAAACGGATGGGCGGAAATACGTGCCAAGATAGAAGACGGCTCAATTGTAATAGCACTTGTAGACGGCGGCAGACCATATGACCCGCTTGCAAAACCGGATCCGGATATTACACTTGGTGTGGAAGACAGACAAATAGGCGGACTCGGAATCTTCATAAGCAAAAAACAGATGGACGAAATCAAGTATTCGTATACTGACGGACACAATGTTCTGACTATGAAGAAAAAAATATGTTAATTAAAAAACATCGATATATATCTGGAGGAAATTATTATGTTGAAAGTTGACAAGATAATTGAAGGCGGAAAAGCTGTCGTATCATTGAGTGGTCGTCTTGACACCACAACAGCACCGGATTTCGAAGCTGCGGTTAAGGAATCTATTGATTCAATAGGTGAACTTACCCTTGATTTCAAAGGGCTCGAATATATCTCTTCAGCAGGTCTGAGAGTTATCCTTTCTGTTCAGAAGTCAATGAAGCACAAGGGCGGCATGAAAGTCATTCATGTTAATGAAGACGTAATGGAGATATTCGAAGTTACAGGATTTTCCGACATCCTGACAATTGAATAAGACAGGGCAAAAAAAGGCCGTCGCACTCAGATTGTGCGGCGGTTATTTTTTTGTCTGTCAAATGTTTTTCCTGTTCGGAAGAGGGATGAGAACGGATGTTCTCGCTTTGTATTCTTCATAGTCCGGTCTTCTCTCCATATTGTGTTTTTCCATCATCGGAATTGACACAGTCAAAAAGAGAAGGATTATGAGGAAAAATCCGAGTCCGAAATACCAGATATCGGGCAGAACGCATGCAAATGAGATGAATACGCCAGTCCAGAAAGTCATCTCGCCCAGATAGTTCGGATGGCGGGAATAGTGCCATATTGACACATCACATGTCCTGTTCTGTCCTTTATTTTCCCTCAGAAATCTGTGTATTGCTCTGTCGGAAACAAATTCCAGTGAAACACCGAGAATCATGACAGTGATTCCGGGAATGACGGCTGGTGAAAAGCCATCTGTCCCGAGCAGGTTAAATGCTCCAATCATCCCTGCATATACCACTATTGTAGGTACAAACTGCAGTCCGACAAAATTAATTACTGCAAAACCAAAAGGTGTGCACTTGTCCCTGTACATCTTGTATCTCCAGTCTTCGTGCAGAAGCCCTTTGTATGTAATAACCCAGTTGCCTGTCAGTCTGGTTGACCAGATAAGGAAGGCAGACAGAATAATTATCGCATTTGTGCTCCAGTAGTTGTACTTGATCATGGCTATCAAGAGCATGACGGGAGGAGCCACACTCCAGTAGGGATCGTAAAGGGATGTGTCGGGAACAAAACATGTCACTATGTATATGACAAGAGTTGCGGTTGCCGTAAAAGCGGCTTCCGCAAGGAAGATATTGTCAATTAAGCAGAAGGGAATAAGTGCAATTGCAAACGCAAGAATATACAAAACCACATTTGCAAGCAGTCCATTTGTTTTTTTACTCATTTCTTGAATGTTTCCTTGTTCTTGATAAGTTTTTCGATCGGGTATTCTTTCTTTATAAGCGCCTTGTTTAAATACATCATTTCGTCAGATGTCTTAAGTTTGTCATAAAGTGAATCAAACGTTTTTCTCATGGCATAACCAAACGCGCACATGTATTCTGTTTCAGACATTTTTTTCTGCATTGTGGATATTGCATCAGTTATGTCCGCTTCAGAAGCATTCATGTACAGTATAACGAATTCGTCTCCGCCCACTCTGTAAACGGTTCCGCCTTTTCCACAGTTGTCCATTATTATTTGCGAAACAGTCTTCAATGCTTTGTCTCCTGCTTCGTGTCCCAGGTTGTCGTTATAGTACTTGAGATAGTTCATATCCACAGAGACAATTCCTGTTATGGACCTGTCGTTGGACTGAATATCTTTGTAGAAACATTGTATGTTCAACAGGGAGGTGAGAGGATCTATTCTCGCCATGTGGATGTACATGAATGTGTAGTACATCAGAATGGAAGCCGCAAACAAAAAGCTGTAGTCTTTGTCTGAATTTGATACCAAAAACAGGATAATTCCCGCCATTGAACCCAGACTGATATATCCCACCGCAAGTCTTTGTTTCTTTGAATATCTCTTCAGATACATGATATTGCTGATTACGAAAATGACTGCGTAAAGCGCAAACAGTAAGTATGGAAGTTTTGGAATAAGGCCTCCGTGATAGTGGTTTTCTTCATCAAAATGGAAAACAAGATCAGTCCACTGTGATGAGAAGAAAATGGGAATACATATAAGCTCAGGTATCATGAGCAGCCAGAATCTCAATTTTATGAGTTTTTTGGCCGTCATGCGGGTAATTACTATCAGGATAAGAGGGTAGAGCGAGTACGTTAAGGCAGTCATCATAGGCCTCAGAACGCTCAGTGTTTCAAATGTCTGTGACCATCTTTCGAGATAGAATGAAACCGTTTCAAGAAACAGAAGAACAACGGCAAGCAGTGTGAGAGATTTCATCTTCTCTGGAAGATGCACACTTATTACCGACAGGATTACAAGTCCTACGAGTATGAATAAGAGTTCGTAGTTTGTTGCAAGATAATTTAGCAGACTCATGCTTTTGCCTCCTTTTCTGTTTCATGTTTGTTCAATTTTTCAATCAGGCTCCGTTCAATGACGCTTGTCATCTGCTTGTTTGCAGTTTCACATACTTCGTCAAGTTCGCCTGTGTCTTCCATTTGGAGAAAGATGTCGAGCAGATCCGGATCGAACTGTTTTCCTCTTCCTCTTACAAGTTCTTGCCTGATAATCTCTTTCGGCAGACCCTTTCTGTAAATACGGTCAGACCGCATTGCGTCATATGCATCCGCGATTGAAACTATTCTTGCGGGGAATGGAATTTCTTCACCCTTCAGCCCGGAAGGATATCCTTTTCCGTCATATCTTTCATGGTGATATCTCGCTACGTCGGCAGCCGGTTTCAGGTTTTCAGAAGCATCAAGAATCGTGCCGCCTATTGTTGAGTGGGATTTTATTATTTCAAATTCTTCATCGGTCAGTTTTCCCGGCTTGTTCAACACTGTGTCGGATACGCCTATTTTTCCTATGTCGTGGAGCAGAGCCTCGTGATGCATTATCTTTATTTTGTCATCGCTCCAGGCGAGATGTTTTGCCAGTGCTACCGAATATGCGGCTACTCTGAAAGAGTGACCGTTTGTATACCTGTCCTTGGCGTCTATCGCGATGGCCAGAGTGTTTACTATTTCGTCACTCATTTTTTCGAGTTTGTCTGCACGCTCAAGCGCAACTGATGTCTGTTTCCTTACTTCTTCTCCGAGTCTTTCCATGTAGTCGTTGTCTCTGAGCACCATTTTGTGATACTGAACCATTGCTACAATCGTAAACAGAGAAAGGATCATGAATACAATCGGATATCTTGTCATTATTGTATCGCTGTAGTATTGACTCATTACATTTCTCAAAGGAGTATAGAAGAGAACACACAACAATATCTCATAATACACAGATACAATTATACCTGCCCTCACGCTGAGAAAGTAACTGACGCCAATAGGCATTAGTGTTGCCCAGATGACGGAAAAGCCGTCCATTGCACCGCTGATTGCATAATATGTGAATATGGAGATTGAACCGCCAATCGCAAGATACATCGACACTTTGCGCGCCTTGAAGAATCCGGACGCAAATGCAGATATGAGGCCGGCAGCGAAAAATATCCATGAACTGATTACGACATATCCGCTGTCCTGGATTATGTTGATTACGACCATCACAAGACCGAATATGGAGCATATAATACTGATGAGGGTTATGGCTTTCATGTTTTTTTCAAGCCTGTCCCCGACAAATATGCTCTGGCTGAGTTCATGCCAAGTTGCTTTTAACCATTTAAACATACGTTAGCTTCTCTCTCCAAATAATTGTAGAATTCTTCTTTAACCACGGGTTTACTGAAATAGTATCCCTGTATGTAGTCGGCGCCGCATCTTGTGACCATGTCAAGCTGTTCTTTTGTCTCGATGCCTTCCTGGATAATGCTTGATCCCATGCTCTTTATGAAGTCCATGAGACCGTGGAGCATTTTAGGATCTTCGGAGTCCTTAGAAACACTCCAAAGAATTGTTTTGTCTATCTTGATATTCTGGTAGTCGCTTCCGATCATTCTTATGAGGTTGGAGTAGCCTGTTCCGAAATCGTCAAGAGAAAGGGTATAACCGAGATTTCTGAACTCTTTCAGTGTGTCTCCTACCTTGTATCCGTCAAGTGTCATGGCTGTTTCCGTGACTTCCAGGTTTATCTGGCTGCTGTCGATTCCGTAGCGCTTCCTTATATCTTCAAAGCTGCCGACCAGGTCATCGAACATGAACTGAAATACGGAAAGGTTCAATTCAACATACTTTATTCCGGATTTCTTTATGTGTTCGTCGCTCAGAAAACGGCATACGTCTTCAAACATGAACAGACCGATGTCCTTTATGAGACCTGAGTTTTCCGCTATGCTTATATATACTTCGGGCGACAGATTTCTGAGTTCATCGCAGTCCACTCTCAGTAGAGCTTCGGCTGAAACCGTGCACTTTTCTTCAGTTGACCAGATGGGCTGGTACTTGGCCATCAGCTTGTTGTCTTTTATGGCCTGTCTGAGAGCCGTTTCATACGAACTGTGCTGCATCAGCATGGAAACTTCTTCAAACGGAATCTCAAAAGAACCCGGTTTTACTTTCGTATATGTTACTGACAGTATTGTCTCGACTTCTTCCCATGTTGTTACATTTTCAGGGACGCGTACGATGGTAGTTACCGCTTCTGCACGGATTTTTGCCTGACCTAGATCCCAGTCATGGTTGAGTCTTTCAAGGACCTTCCGATTGAATTCTACGCAGTCGTTTATTGCGTCGTCCTTGAATATGACGGCAAAGTCTTCTCTGCGGTAGCAGTAGACATCGTTTACACCCGCCAAGTTGGTCAGAAAGTCGCCTACGCTGATGAGGAATGTATCAGACTCGTGTCCGTTGAATCTCTTTGTTATTCTGTCAAGTTCAGTAAGTCTTATGAGGAACAGTGAATATTTGTGCTTTGAACCTATCATCTTCTTGTTCATCTCGGTAAAGGCAAGCCTGTTGAGAAGACCGGTTACCGGTTCTATTCGCCCGCTCTTTTCTTCCAGAACCATCATGATGACAAGGCATGCAAGAGCTTCTGAGAACAGTTCGACAAGATAACTGGATTTCACCGCCTGAAGTACTATACCGAATGCAGCGAGTATGATGAATGTTCCGACTGCGAAGCTGTCGGCTCTTGAAATTGCTTTTTTGTTTTTAATGAAGAAAACGAATCCAAGTACAACATACAGTCCTCCGATGCCGTAGAGCAGGGGCATGAGAGGTCCTCTGTGGTAAATGAGGTTTTCATCCATGTAGAATGCAGCCTTTGTAAAGCTGTTTGACAGAATGATAAGTTCACTGACAATATACGGGAGGAAGAACACTGCATAAACGTGTTTTTCCCACTTGACTGTGGTTCCTGTAACATTCATTATGTACAGCGTGAAAGATACCGAAAGGGTGGCATGGAAGAAGAAATAGAAGGCGTGGAAAAGGTACTGCCAGAATGCGACATTTTCAAATGATGCATTTGTCAGGTAAACACCCACAACCGAGGAAATGGATGAAAGCATGTTTGTCAGGAGCATCATTAAAAATGCAAAATGCTGACTTGTTATTTTTGCCTTGAAGCCTTTAGGCAATACGTACTGTTTGTGTTTTGCTGTGAGACTGTAAATAAAGCACAGTGCAGACAACAGAAACGCCGGCATTTCAAAGTTAATCTCGTACATGTCTTATCTCCTTTCCTCCGAATTTGCTTTTTTCATGGACTCTTTGTCTTTGTACAGTTTTTCGTCGGCGCGCTGCATACATTTCTGCACCGAGTCATTATCCTGCAGCAGTTCGTCATAACCCGCTCCTATGGATATTCTGAACGGGGTTTCTCTTGCTGTGCACTCATAATCTATTCTTGTGCGGATTTCTTCAATCAGCTTGATTACTTCGTCTTCTCTGTACGGATTTACAATCAGGATGAATTCGTCTCCGCCGAAGCGGCAAGCAAATATAGGCATTTCCTGATCCTGTATTACGTTTTTGATTGCATCTGCGATGGTGACGAGGGCGGTGTCGCCTGATGCGTGACCGAAGTTGTCGTTTATTCCTTTGAAGTCATTGACGTCCATCATTACAACGTATGTTTTTCTGCCTTCTATGAACAGCTTGGACGGCTGAGATGTGTATCTCATGAGCTGACCCCTGTTGTTGAGCTGGGTAAGTGCGTCTGTGGATATCTGGGAATCCATTGAGTGGATGTAGTAGATAATCATGAGAATTGTGCATCCGAAGCAGAGAATAGGTGCGTTCGGAAATACAAGCTGCAGTATTCCGCCTAGTACGACAACGAGAGGGAAGAACCCTATATAATAATGTCTTTTTCTGTCCTGCGGATTCTCTTCTTTGACAGCTCTTCTGATTGCAAATACCAGCACGGTAATGATGTAAATGATAGGTACTATTGTCATCAAGATGCTGAACAAGTCTGTTGCCAGGAATTTGCTGTCTATGAGGAGCATCGGATTGACTGCATATATAATTGCGCAGGCAATCATTGAGATGACAAAAGGCAGAATCATTAAAATTCTGCTCAGAGGTTTTTCTCTGAATTTTACTTCTTCAACAGCAAGAACGTAACTAAGCCACAAAAACGTCATGACTGCCATTAAAATGAAGTTTGCTGATGTGGACAACATTACGGAAACTCTTGTGATTGGTATAATGCCGTCCATTACCATTGCCCAGACTGAATCCGACAAGAAGTAAAGCATAAATCCGACCAGAGCGTTATCATACTTCAGCTGCTTTTCCTGTCTGTCCCCGTTTATGAGGTCATGAACGAACAGAATTGCAAATATTATGAAGCATATTGCGTTTGATTCAATATAGTAGATGTATTGTCCGCCCATATTATGTCCGCTCCTTTTGTTTTGAAATCGAGTTTGTCATCCAATCGTGCAGATAGTTCAGTTCTGCTTCCGTATGAAACCAGTGTTCGCCGTCTTTCATGACAGTCAGACTGAAGTTGTGTTCTTTGGAAAAACTCGTAATTGTGTCTATAGAGACAAGGTTGTCGTTTTCTCCGTACAGTATTTCTGTCGGCACATCCCACTTTACAGGGTTATTTCTCACGTACGTGAGGTATTCCCAGCTGAGATCTTCTCCGAAATCTGTATGAATTGTTTTCTTTTCCTTTAATTCTTCTTCACTGACGCCCGACCATTCCATCATGTTCCGGATCAGTCTTTCCATGTCAACTACAGGGGAAATGAAGAATGCTTTACTGATCAGCTCACCTGCTCCGGAGCACATTGTGAAATACGCACCGATGCTGTTTGCAATTACCGTGACTGATTCGTAAGTCTTTTTAATCTCTTCGAAATACTTACTGAACTCTTCTTTTGCTTCCCATGGAGTCGATGACTTGTAGTCGAATCCGAATACTTCGCTGTAGGGAAAGTGGGAAGCATATATTTCTTTTTCTTTTGGACTTCCGTTTTTGCCGTGAACATACACAACAGCGGTCCTGCTTGCTTTCAATCTTTCAAGCGCTTCTTTGTTTGATGAAGTTATCATCTTGATCTTACCGCACTTGTCAAGCTCTTCGCAGTTTCCGCATGTGTTGACTTTTTTCTTCAGTGCACACTGCCTTATAGGGCACAGATGGTCGCAAAAAGGAGTCTTTACTCCACTAGCTCTGCATCCGAGGCAGTTGATCATCTCAGGGGTTATTTCCACTCCGTTGAGGTCTGACCACTCCTTGGCCACTTTGACGCGAAGCTCTTTATTGTTTTCAATTGTCGCTTTGCGCGCTTCGCAGTTTTCGCAGTCAAGCCCGCAGAAGGCAATCAATTCTTTCATGTTCTTCTCCGATTTTTCCTTTATTTTTCTTCGAGATACAGGCCCTGTGAGAAAACCTTCCTGAATCCCAGTGAGTAGTACAGCCTGTTTGAAATGGGGTTTTTCTGATCCACATTCAGTGTCGCAGTCTTTCCCTGAGAGATGATTTCGTTCTTTATGTAGTTCACGACTTTTCTTGCATGCCCCTGACCTCTGAATTCAGGTCTTGTATACACATGCGTGATTTTAATAGAGTCTTCTGTGTCCTTGGCAATGCTGGCCATGGAAACTATCTTTCCGTCCCTATGCAGAATTCTGAAATTCTGAAGCCTGCTTTTAAGCAGGGCTTTGTCAGGTTTGTCCGGAAGTCCGCAGTCAGTGATGAAGTTGCAATAGAGTTCATACAGCTCATCTAAATCGTCCTGAGAGGGAGCCGTAACTTCCTTACTTGATTCTTCGGTTATTTCATTAACTGACATGAAGTCCATTCCTATTGCCTGATGCAGATGAACACCGATTGAATCCGATGCGGATTTTATTAAACAATCTCCCAGTTCCGTAGAGCACATAGCCCCGTGAAAATCCAGGGAATTGTCTTTTATGTATTTCAGCATATCTGCAATGCATTCTTTGTCACCATACAGAAGAGGATTAAACTGTTCTACCCTTATGCAGAGCAGCGTCCTGCCTCTGACTGAGGTTTTTATTGCATAGTTCCTTTTGCCTGATTGTTTCAGAATTTCACCGTCGATGAAGAATAACGATGTCAGGTACTTTTCCTTTTTCAGAAGGTATGCGTTATCTTTTATAAATGAAAGACCGTCAGGGTATTCTTTTGTGTTTGACAGCCATTCTTCTTTTGTAAGGATGTTTGTCTCGTCGTCTTCAAATGTTCCGAATCGCGTCTCGTAAACACCATATGAATAGTGTCTGAATCCGCACTTTTCCTGAACTCTGGCAGATTGTCTGTTTGAGATGAAATGCCCGCAGAATATGACGTCAAGGCCTATTTCTTCAAAAAGAAATC
Source organism: Clostridiales bacterium (assembly GCA_024693345.1). GTDB lineage: Bacteria > Bacillota > Clostridia > Oscillospirales > CAG-272 > CAG-841. Next base: position 3,768 of record JAILLB010000019.1, on the reverse strand, counting down.
TTATGGCCTCATTGACAGCTTCCGCCATCAGTCCCTGTCCCCAGTATTCTTTTGACAGAACGTACCCTATTTCACGGCACTTTTTGTCAGAAAACTCTGGGAAATTCTTTTCGCTGTATAACTCTATTCCAAGTGACCCGATTACTTTTCCATCACTCTCCAGAGCAAAAGTTTTCTTTTCCTCGATGAAGTGGTTCAATATGGCCTGTGACTCCTCTTTGTTTTTGTGGGGAGACCAGCCTGCCATCTGTCCGACTCCGTCGACAGAGGCGTAATTGAAAAAGTCGTCCAAATCTGACTCCTTGAAAGGTCTAAGAGTCAGACGGGGTGTTTTGAGTGTTGTATTACTTATATCTATTTTCGTATTCATTCGTTCTATTTTTTCCACTGGAATGCAATCCGGGGTTCTCCGGTTTTTAAGTATATGATTCCGCATTTTTTGAACCCGTTTTTAAGGAGTACATGTTGCATTACAGCATTTTTATTGTGTGTATCTATTCTTATGCTGTCAGCATATTGCTGACAATATTCCATTGCGCATTTCAATATGCCGTGAACTTTTTGATCACTTGCTATTCTGTGAATTGTCACATAGGGGGCATCATCCAGCCACGCTCCGTCTTCAATGTACAGGTATGTGGAATCGACCCCCTCACACAGAGCAAAAACCCCGTGAATTCCTTCTTTGTCAAATATTACATGGCAGATACCGTTTTCTATATCTTTCCCAATCTGTTCTTCCGTCGGACGCGAGTTTTTCCATTGATTTGGATTCCCGGTTTTGGACATAAAATCTCTGGCAATCTTGTATATGTCCATTACTAGTGCAAAATCCGATGGCGATGCCTTTCTCACTGAAAGCATTTCTTTCTCTCCTTTACCGGTTCTTCGGAACCGGGAGTTCACTGTACATTGATTTGAATAGTTCAACGAGAAACTCTCTGTTGTCTATGTCTTCCACAAGGACCATTTCTTTTGCACCGGGATACGGTATTTCCATCCGCGGGTTTTCAATCAAATCAAGTGCGCTTTTTGTTGGTTTTACCAGAAAGCGGTTGTCATATATTCCTCCGACAATTCTGTCGTTGTAGTATATGATGAATTCACCCATCATTTCTCTGTAGGAAATGCCCCGCAGATCGGACAGCTGTTCCAGAACAAATGCAAGATAGTCTTTGCTTGATGCCATTTTTGTGTTCCTTTTTGGTCTTATATTATTGTTTTCACGATGTCTTCCGGGTTGAAAGACTTGTCTATTACGTAACAGGTAATACCTTTTTCTTTGCAGCCGTTATGGAAATAATCACTGCATGAAATGAGACGTTCCATGTCAGGATGGTCATCCAGTCTTTTCTCGATTACGTCTGCATAATTGACTATATCCGAAAAGTGACTGCGAATATACTGCTCCGACATGACAATGAACAGGCATTTTATATGTGACAATTCTTCTTTTGAGAAGCTGTCCATCCATTCGAGTGGAATGTAGCAGCCTTCGAGAATCAGGTTCTGATCATTCTCAATTGCTGTTTTTATTAGCTCAGCAACAAACGGCCACATTCTGTACCTTATCTCATCGTCGTCTTCAACTGTGAGGTCAAACATGCCGCTTCGGATGAATCCCATTTTCAGATGGTCGAGGGAAGTGTAAGGATATTTTGTTTTCTCGAGCAGTTTCTGCGCTATATATGTTTTCCCGACATGGGAACTGCCGCCTATGAGGTATATCATCAGGAATCCTTTTCTGTATATTTGTCGATAAGTTTTCTAAGTTCTTCTTTGTTGTCTGACAGTGTGTCAGAAGTGAGAATCGGAACCATCTTCTTTATGTCTTCAACGGGTTTATCCCACCACTTCAGTTCAAGAAGCAGATCTATTGTCTCTTTGTCGAATCTGTATTTCTTAACGACAGCCGGGTTTCCGACTGCTATGGCATACGGAGGAACATCCTTTGAAACCACTGCGTTTGCTCCTATGATTGCACCATCGCCTATGTGTACTCCCGGAAGAACCGTAACGTTCTGTCCAATCCAGACGTCGTTCCCAACTACTGTATCCCCTCGCACACCTCTGTCACCGAATGACCTGGACAATCCTTTGAACTCGTCTATTATTTCAAACGGATAAGCTGTGAGGCAGTCCAGCATGTGGTTTGCACCGTTCATGACAAATTCGACGCCCTTTGCAATGCAGCAGAATTTGCCGATAATTAGCTTGTCTCCGAGAAAGTCGTAGTGATGAGTTACGTGCTTTTCAAATGATTCCGGACCTTCCTCGTTATCGTCATAGTAAGAGTAATCTCCGACAATTATATTCGGGTTTTTGACTACGCTGTTGATATAGCAAAAGGATCTGAATTTCGAATTCGGGTATATGGGATTTAATTCTTTGTTGTCCATTGTCAACTCTTTCTTCTGTATCTCGTTTGTAATATTTTTGTCACCAGCCATATACAAATACTCCAGCGATTCCGGCAATGAATATCAGTATAATAGGCGACATTCCGTTCTTGATTATCTTTTTGGAGCCGAAGTATATGGCGCCTAATGCGACGGTCATGATTATCGCAGCATAATCAACAGAGACTGTATTGACGCTACCAATGCAGTTCACAAGGATCATATAAGCACCTGTGGCTAGGACGATGCCTGTCACACAGGATTTCAGGGAACCGAGCATGGATTGAAAAACACCATTTTCAACAAGTTTTTTCAAAAGCAGTGTCAGAACGATAACAATCAGAAACGCAGGGAGTATAACTGCGATGGTCGCAATGACAGCGCCGGGAACACCCGCCTTTGTGCTACCGATGTACGTTGCAAGATTGACCATTATAGGGCCTGGTGTGCTTTCACTGACCGCAATCATATACGAGAGTTTTTCTTCTTCAATCCAGCCGTAGAAAAGGACGATCTCGCGGATTAACGGAATCGCTCCGTACGCACCGCCGAAAGAGAAGCAGCCAATAAATAGAAATCCGAGCAGCAGTTCGAGGAGGATCATTGTGACACTTCCTTGTTTTTGCTTTGCTTTATCAGATAAACGAACAAACCGACGAGCGCTGCGGCAAGCATCAAAATGATGGTTGAAATCCGCAATGCGAATATGTTTATCAGCATCATAGCAATAAAGGCTACAGAGAGAATGACAATCGGAAGCGGTTTCTTTTTCATCTTGAGAATCATTCTTATTGCCGCATCAAGAATTAGTATACCCACTGCAATCTTAATCCCTTTGAATGCACTCGCAACCCATTTGATTTCAATAAAACGATCGAAGAAATAGGATATGATAAGGATGATTATGAAAGAGGGGAGAATAACGCCAAGTGTCGCTGCGAAAGCACCCCAAACACCTTTCTTTTTGAGCCCGACGAATGTCGCACAGTTGATTGCAATGGGGCCTGGTGTTGATTCGGCTATCACCGTGATATTCATCATTTCTTCGTGAGTAATCCACTCTTTCTTGGTAACGCAGATGTTTTCGATAAGCGGGATCATAGCATATCCGCCTCCGAACGTAAACAAACCAATCCTTGAAAAAGTTAGAAACAGTTCTAATAAGAGTTTCATCATTCTCTCCTACAATTTTCAATCATCACGACAAATCCCAGTTTGTATTTTTTACATATATGAGACTGTTTCAGACAGCGGCTTTCTTTTGTTGTGGTTGGCAAGCGGGCCTGCTCCTTCTGAAGCGTATCCCAGATCCATAACCATTAAAATCTCTTCGTTGTCAGGCAATTCAAGAAGATTTGCCAGCTGTTCT
>JAILLB010000006.1 GCA_024693345.1 Clostridiales bacterium | reverse complement strand
AAGAGCATAGCTGGGTAGCCGTGTGCGGTTATGATAAACGCTGAAAGCATCTAAGCGTGAAACATGCTTCAAGATGAGATATCCCATGACTATAAGTCAGTAAGGTCGCTTGTAGACTACAAGCTTGATAGGTCGGAAATGCAAGTACAGCAATGTATTCAGTTGACCGATACTAATAGACCGAGGACTTGAACTTCGATTCAAGTTCGCTTTGAAGATTCGCTCGTATTCTTTATCTTACTTTATTCAGTTTTCTGTGGGCATTGCTCACTAAATATAGCCCCTTTTGGGAAAAGCACCTTTAGCTCAGTTGGTAGAGCAATTGACTCTTAATCAATGGGTCCAGGGTTCGAGTCCCTGAAGGTGCACCATATAGTCAGTGTCTTTTACGTGCAGGGTCCACCCGTTCCCATTCCGAACACGGTAGTTAAGCTGCTCGGTGCCGAAGATACCCGGTTGGAAGCGACTTGGGAAAATAGGTCGATGCTGACTTCAGTCGGTCTTTTTTACGTGCAGGGTCCACCCGTTCCCATTCCGAACACGGTAGTTAAGCTGCTCAGTGCCGAAGATACCCGGTTGGAAGCGACTTGGGAAAATAGGTCAAGGCCGACATTTTTATTCCTCCATAGCTCAATGGCAGAGCATCCGGCTGTTAACCGGAGGGTTGTAAGTTCGAGTCTTACTGGGGGAGCCAAAAACCTCTTTTGTCTACCAGGACACGAGAGGTTTCATTTTTTTGGCTTTTTTGATATAATAATCGTGTTGAGGTGAAAAATGGATAAGCATAAAACATTTGGAAAAAAGCAGTATTTGGTGTTGTTCATCGTTGCCGCGCTGATTCTTTCCGCGTTTACTGGATGCACAACGCAGAAGCAAATTGAGACTGAATCGACAAATAATAAATCAACGACTGAGCCGCTGACCACGAGCGAAACTGTGCCCACGACTGAAAAGGGTTCCGTGATTGTTATATATTTTTCACGTACAGGCCATACTAAACCGCTTGCGGAATATATCAAGGATGAACTTGAGGCAGATATATTTGAGATTGAGGCGAAAATACCATATACAGATGACGATATCAAGTATTACACAGACTGCCGTGCTGACAGAGAGCAGAAAGACCCATCCGCACGCCCTGAAATTGCAGGAGATCTGCCTGATTTGTCGAAATACGATACCATCTACATAGGGTATCCGATCTGGCACGGACAGGCACCGAAAATCATCTATACATTCCTCGAAAGCGTGAACGTTAGCGGCAAGACGTTGATTCCGTTCTGTACATCCGCATCAAGTCCTGTCGGTTCAAGTGCCGAGAATCTTCACCCGCTCGCTCAGAATGCAGTCTGGAAAGATGGAACCCGATTTGCAATCGGAACGTCAAGAGAAGAAATTAAGGAATGGCTGAACAGCATGAATACGCAATGTGAATTAAAACTATATATAGGCGAGAATGAACTTTCTGTAAACTGGATGAACAATTCTTCCGTCGAAGCACTGAAAGAACTGGCTAAAGGCGGGATAACAATTCAGATGTCTATGTACGGCGGATTTGAGCAGGTAGGCCCCCTCAATGCAACTCTGCCTACTGATGACAAACAGACCACCACAGATTACGGAGATATCGTGCTGTATTCCGGTAATCAGATAGTTATCTTTTACGGCTCCAATTCCTGGAGTTATACAAGGCTCGGACACATTAATCTTTCAAGATACGAAATGATTGATCTGCTATCAAATGGTGATGTTAATATTACTCTTAGATGTGAATAAAGAAAGGGTAGAGAGATGGGAATCGTAACCAATACATATAAAAAGAACTTTTTACATAGGTATGACAAGGATGGTGCCATACCATACTACAGCGCAGAAGATTTTCCGGGACTTGTTTGTGAACGTGAATTATTTAATAATTCTGCAGATGTTCAGATCCAATATTTCATTTATCATTATGACAATTATGAAAAAAACAAACTCATCCTTTTCTGTCCGGGAATGGGTCCGGGACATACGGCATATCTTTCGGAAATAAATACTCTTTGTAAAGCCGGATATAGAATTCTGACTCTTGATTACACAGGATGCGGTGAATCCGGTGGAGAGAAGATGACATCAGTAAATGCACCGACACGCGATGCAATCGAATTATTGGACCTGTTAAAGCCACAGGAGGAGATTATTCCAATCGGTCACTCACTTGGAGGGTATACTGCACTCAATGTTGTTCATCTTAGAGAGGATATTAAACGTGCAGTCATCATATCCGGTTTTGTCAGTATATCTGATGAAATGATGGGATTTGCAAAACTCAGATTATTGGCAAACAGTGTGAAAAGTTTTGAAAAGAAACTAGATCCCAAATATGGTTCAGTGGATAATTCGAAATATCTTTCAACTACCACAGATAAGCTGTTATGGATTCATTCAACTGATGACCCTATGGTAAACTATAAATACAATGCCGGTCAGGTGTTGAAATGCAACAATCCGAACGTTAGGCTCATAACCTGCGAGAATAAAAAACACAATCCTCAGTACACTTTGGAATCACTGACCCTTATGAACGAATGGATTGGTGAATATAATCGCCTTATCAATGAAAAGCAACTTGAGACTCTAGAAGCCCGCAAAGCATTTTTTGCAGACAAGTCAATAGCCCGCATAACGGAGCAGGATCCGAAAGTGTATGATGAAATACTTGGTTTTATAAGATAAAATAAACTCATTATTAAATGGTCAAAAGTACATGAAAAGTGGCACAGGTTTGTTTAAAAACTTGTGCCGTTTCATTTGACATAAAAATCGAATGTGGGTATAATTATGTCATCTAAACAATACGGAAGGATTTGCGTATGGATACAGAGAAAAAAGTCAATGGCTTTGTCGGAGGACTTGGCTTTATTTTGGCGGCAGCCGGAAGTGCGGTAGGACTGGGAAATCTTTGGAGTTTTCCGTATAAGACCAGCCAACACGGCGGAGCCGCATTTGTTTTTGTATATATAATAAGCGTAATAGTTATGGGATTCATTGTCATGATTGCGGAGATTTATCTCGGCAAAAGGGCACAGGCAAATCCCGTTTCATCATATAAGAAAATAAACAATAACCTTGGGTGGATTGGTTTACTCTCGATCTTTGTCCCGTTCCTGGTGACATGCTATTATGCCGTACTTGGCGGATATACAGTCAAGTTTACACTGAATTCTTTCTCGGATAATACTTCCGTTATGCAGTCTTTCTCCGGAAATGTCGGAGAGGTGATTCTTTACACGGCCATATTCATGATACTTGTTATGGTTGTTATCATGGCGGGAGTTCAAAAGGGAATCGAAAAATCCAGCAAAATCCTTATGCCTATTCTGTTTGTGATTCTTGTCGGAATAGTAATGTGCAGTCTGTTCCTCGGCAATGGTGTTTTAGAAGGACTGAATTATTATTTGAACCCCGATTTCAGCGCGCTGGGATTTGATGGAGTTCTTGCTGCAATGGGCCAGGCATTCTTCTCGCTCTCGCTTGGTATGGGTGTCATGATTTCGTATGGTTCTTATACAGGCAAGAACATAAAAGTGGGCAAATCTGCGATGATGATTGCCATATTCGATACATTGGTCGCATTTTTGGCAGGACTTGCAATCTTCCCGGCAATCTACCACTACTATGCTGAAACAGGAATTGAACTCACAAACAGCGGTGTTGTATTGATGTTCTCATCATTGCCAATTGTATTTAAATCTCTGGGGATTGCAGGGAACATAGTTTCATTCTTCTTTTTTGGAATGGTTTCGATTGCCGCAATCACATCGGCCATCTCAATGCTTGAAGTTGCAACGCAGTTTATAATTCAGAAGTTTTCCATAAAACGTAAAAAAGCAATTGCGATAGTCGGTTCAATAGGATACCTTGTATCCGTTCCAGTAGGAATCTCTCTGGGATTTGCTCTGACCGGAAAAGAGGGAATGACAATTGCCGGTCAGGACTGGCTGACGTTCTTTGATTTAATAGGAAATACGGTGCTTATGCCTGTATGTGCTTTTGGTGCGTGCATTGCACTTGGATGGTTCACTTTCAAGGGAAAGAACGCAAAAGAGAACCTGAGCAGTAATTACCTGTGCAGTCAGTTGGAAGAGGATGGACTGAAACTCGGCAAATTCGGCAAAGTATTCTCCTTTATGGTCAAATACATCACTCCTATCCTTATAGCGGTTGTCGAAATATTCGGAATCATAGATATTGTTTTCCCGACACAAAACGGTGCAAGAGAGTTTTCCGGAAACGGGCTTGTTGTCGTTGTTACTGCTTATGCAATAATGCTTGTTTTCATAGTATTGTACTTCCTGTTCTTGAAGAAGAAAGAAACCGGATCCAACGAAGACGAAATTACTAAGAATCTGTCCTGATAGGCACGATAATACAAAGAGGGGGGATATGCGTGAAAAGAGCATTATGTTTGTTTGCGGTTATTGCCATAATTGCTATCGTATTTTCCGGCTGCCGATCTGCTGTTGAAGAAACAGAAGAAACGACAAATCCACAATCAACTACCGAAACAACTGAAGAGACAACGAAAGAAGAAATAATCGGTATAACCGACAGGGACTTACTTAATGATAGTCAAATTGAGATGATGGACAAGTTTCCTGAATATTTTGGGTTGAATGCCTCAGATGGGCTGGATGTTATGGTGTGTCAGTTTTCTCAAAACAGTTATTATTTCGGACTTGTCGAAAGTGGTGAAAAGAATCAGGATGACAATGAAGGAATATTGACACGTTACATAAGTCTGAAAGTCGCAATGGCAGATGAGATGAGAATAATCCTTTCAACATACAATGTAGATGAATCAGACATTACGATTGTTCCATACCAGAATCCTCTTTCAAGTTATATTTGTCCATATTTCTTTCATAGAGATGGTGAAGACCATGCTGAAAAACAGAGACAGTACATTAACTCAATCTACAACATGTTGTTCAGGGATGAATAAACAAACAGTGATTAACCCAAGTCCTCTTTTGCCTAGTCCGACAAGAGAGGATTTTATGCATTTATGCGTGAATATTGTGCATAATATGAATAAACCGTCAAAATTGCCGAAAAATATACAGTAATAAGCAAAAAAACATCAATTTTTCTTATTGACATTAAAAAAAACGCGTGATATTATTAGTTATTCCATTTTGGAAGGGGACTATTTAAAATTGAATCATTATAGTTCCTAATCCGCTAAATCGATAAATTTATTATCAAAAGGAGCAAAAAAAATGAAAAACACAAGAAAAATTCTTTCAGTTCTTCTTGCAGTAGGAATGCTTCTTTCTGTTATTTTATTGGCAAGTTGTAACGGTAAAAAAACCGATGAGTCAACAAGTGCTGATACAACTGAGTCAACAACTACAGTTGAGAAAACAACAGAAGAAGTTACTACATCCTTAGATATCACTCCGTTCCCGGATGGTACATACACATACAAGGATGCAGTGGGTACACTTGCAACAAACTGGAACCCTCACACATATCAGACAGCTGATGATAGCTATCCGGCTGGATTCATTCGTACAGGTTTGTATGATTTCTTCTTTAATGATGAACTTCACCCTGTTGAAGGCAAGGATCCTTATGCAGGATACAAGATTGTTCCTGAAATGGCAGCTTCAACCCCTGTTGACGTAACTGAACAGGTTAAAGCTTCAAATCCGGAATACGGAATTCCTGCTGATGCAACAAAGGGTTATGCATACACAATCGACCTTAATCCTAATGCTGTTTGGGAAAACGGCGAAAAGATCAATGCCGACACATATGTATACTCAATGAAGAGACTTCTTGATCCTGAACTGCTCAACTACAGAGCTCAGGACTATATCATCGGTTCTTTCGTAATTGCTAATGGTGCAAATTACTACTATCAGGGCACAACAGCATATATGCCGATTGGCGTAACAACAACTGAATATCTTGCTTCCGGTGGTAAAGAAGAAGATTTGTATATTGACGTTGTCGAATTCTGGAACACTGATGACACTTATGTTGATGAAGACGGTAATGTTTGTCCGCATTATGTTTCTGTTTTAGATGAAACAGTATACGGCGAATCAGTTGATGATGCATTCTCCGGTGCGGAACTCTATGAAGTTTATTTGGGATCCGGTGCACCATATGAAGCATACAGCCAGGACTATGTTTATTATGCAGTTTCTTACCCGTCAGGCGTAAGCTTTGATACAGTCGGTATCAAGAAGACAGGCGAATATCAGATCATGCTCGTATTCGGCAAATCAATCGCCGGATTCCAGCTTCTTTACAACCTCTCTTCAAACTGGATTGTAAATGAAACACTCTATGAAGCTAACCTTTCCAAGATTGGTGAAACAGATGCTTGGTCAAGCACATACAACACATCTGTAGAAACAACACTTTCTTATGGTCCTTACAAGCTCGTTTCATATCAGAAAGACAAATCCATGAGATTTGAAAAGAATGAAACATGGTATGGATATTCTGATGGCAAACACGTATATGTTGATCCTGAAGACGGAAAGACATATGAAATGTATCAGACAACAGCAGTTGACTGTCAGGTAGTTGCTGAAGCTGCTACAAGAAAGCTCATGTTCTTAAAGGGACAGTTGATGACTTACGGTCTCCAGTCCGAAGACGTAGCTGAATATCGTAACAGCGAATACTGCTACACATCTCCTTCAGAAACAATATTCTTCTTCATCTTCAACGGCTATGTTGAACAGCTTGCTGCAAGAGAGCAGAATGAAGGTTTTGATGCAACAAAATATGACCTCCAGACAATGGCTCTCAAGTCATTCAGAAAAGCTATCGCTTTGACATATGACAAGGATGCTTTGTGTGAAGCGTTGTTCCCGGATTGTTCTCCTGGTTTCGGTCTTATAGGTAACATGTATATCTATGATCCTGATACAGGTGCTAAATACCGTGACACAGACGTAGCTAAACAGGTTCTTTGCGACTTCTATAGTGTAGATGTATCAAAGTATGATAGCCTTGATGAAGCAGTAGATTCCATCACAGGTTACGATCCTGTTACAGCTAAAGAATTCTACAAACAGGCATTTGCTGAGGCTCTTGAAGCAGGATACATTACAGATACAGATAACGATGGCAAATCAGACCAGACAATTTACATCGAGTATTGTTGTTCATCAGCTGTAACAGAGAAGATGCAGCAGAGAATTGATATACTCAACGAAAAAGCAAACGAAGTAACAAAAGATACTCCGTTTGAAGGAAAGATTTTGTATTATCCGTCAGCTCCATACGGAAATGACTGGTCAACAAAGATCAGACAGGGTCTGTCTGACGTTGTTCTCGGCGGATGGCAGGGTTCTGCTCTTGATCCGTTCGGCGTTTCAGATCTTTATGTAAACCCTGAACGTTCATATGACGGCGCTTGGTTCGAAGCTGAAAAAGTTATCGTAACTATGAACCTCACAATCGATGGAACCGAAAAGGAAATCACCATGAACTTGAAAGCTTGGTCAGATGCCCTTAACGGAACAGCATCCAAGGATACAAGCGGTGTTGAGTACAACTTCGGCGAAGGTCAGGTACCGGTTGAAGTTAGACTTGCTATTCTTGCTAAGATTGAATCAACAGTTCTTCAGACTTACGACTATATCCCTGTTCTTCAGGACGGCAGCATGTTCCTCCTTACACAGCAGGCATACTATGTAATTGAAGAATACAACCCGATTCTCGGACGTGGCGGTATTGCATATATGAAGTACAACTACAATGACGCAGATTGGGATGCTTATGTTGCAAGCCAGCCAGATGGCCAGCTCAGCTATTAATCTTGCTTGAATAAAAAAAGATTGATTAATTAGACATCGTTACCGCAAGGGCGTCAAAAGCGCCCTTGCGGAATGTCATAATTTTAGGAAAGATGATTTTTGGTATATTTCACAAAGATACAAATGAAAATTTGTGTTTTTGCCAAATATATCACTGAATTGTCTTGGCATTTTTGTAACCCTGGTGGGTTTTAAGTAATTGTTAATTTTCATATTTGATGCTGATGAAAATTGTTTTCATATAATTGGAGGGTAACAATGTTAAAATATACATTGCAAAGAATTCTGTTAATGTTCTTTACCTTGTTTATTATCACACTTATGTGCTTCGTTCTTGTCAGGATGCTTCCTCCTGTGGAACTCCCGATTGAAGATCCGCACACCGTGGTAATAGCTCAAAGGCGAGAGGCAATGGGATACAACAAGCCTTACCTTGTTCAGTTTGGTATATTCCTCAAAGATGTTTTTACCAAATTTGACTGGGGAATAAGTGATGTTTTGTATTTCGGACAGCCTGTTGCTGACATATTCCTTGAAAAACTTCCTGCTACATGTATTGTGAATTTCTATTCAATTATCTTGAGTATTCCGATTGGAATATTGTTTGGAATAGTGGCAGCATTAAAGAAGAACACTTGGATAGATCACACAATTTCAACACTTACGATGGTGGTTATTTCCGTTCCGTCGTTTGTATATGCATTCCTGATTCAGTATTTCCTTTCATTTAAACTTGGATGGTTCCCATTTTTGATGAAAGCGGGTACTGACTGGTTTTCGCCAGAAATGTTTGTAAGCATGCTTCCCGCAGTTATGTCACTGTCATTCGGTGTTATTGCAGGGTTCACGAGAACAACACGTGCCGAACTTACTGAAGTGCTGACAAGTGAATTTATGCTTCTTGCAAGAACAAAGGGTCTTACACGAGCACAAGCAACAGTTCGCCATGCTTTCAAAAACTGTATGGTTGTTGTTGTTCCTGCCATTTTCGGTGAATTCATAGGAATCATGGGTGGTTCGATTATTATAGAGAAGATATTCTCGGTACCGGGCGTAGGCAATTTGTACATCAACTCCATCAACGGACGAGATTATGCAATGTTTATGATGCTCACAGTCTTTTATACGGTTATCGGTCTGGTAGCCAGTATCATCGTTGATATCAGTTACGGCTTTATTGACCCGCGTATCCGTATGGGCTCAAAGAAGTAATTTGCGGAGGGAGTTATTATGGAAGAAAACTATGAGCGCATTCCGCAAGAGAAATTTGAGTTTGTGCAGACAGATGAGCGGATTCATGACAAGAAATTCGACACAAAAGCCCGTGGCTATCTGGCCGATGCTTTTATAAGATTTAAAAAGAACAAGTCATCGGTTGTTGCCGCAATCATCATTTTGTGCCTGATAATATTCGCAATAGTCGCACCGATTATTTCTCCTTACAACATCAATGATAAAGACAAGATATTTATCAACTATCCGCCGTTTATTGAAGAAGTTGCAAATGCCAATATAGGTATTTATGACGGCGGCGTGACATACGATAGCCAGAACGAAACCCAGCTTCTTTTGTTCAGAGCTATAGCTGAAGAGTCCGGAAGAAATCCACTCTTATCTATTCTTGAAACATATGAAAAAGAAACCGTAAAACGTGGACAGGTTGTCAAGGTCATGTCATATAAAGTAAGAGTTAACAGGTACTACACTCTTGGTATAAAGTACATGACATTGTCTTATGAAGCATTTGAGGAAATTCAGAAATACCAGAATGAGACAGGAATTCAGGTAATTTATCCGTATGTTGAAGCAAAAGACATAGAGGGTATATCTGACAACCCGAACATCTGGTACAAGGTTTCCGATAATAAAGGAACGCCAAAACTTGACAAAGATGGAAATTTCATTCGTGCATATTCAACATCTGCCTCAAAAGCCGGTGCAGAGTATAACAGTATAAGAATTGAAGGCGATGACGGCAGTTATATCTACAGTATCGCAAAATCCGGTGCAGTTCAGTGCCGTATCGATTACTACAACTACTATAAATACGTAACAGGACATGCTCCGATGTTCATATTCGGAACAAACAGCATCGGTCAGGATTTGTTCTGTGCAATCGGAATAGGTGCGAGATTCTCACTCGTATTTGCTATCCTTGTATCCGCCATCAACCTTACAATAGGCGCAGTATATGGTGCAGTACAGGGTTATTACGGAGGCGCAGTTGACCTTATCCTCGACAGAATTGCCGACATCCTTTACGAAGTACCTTTCATTGTCGTTTCGACATTGTTCCAGTTGCACCTGGCTCCGAAAGTCGGGGTGGTGCCGTCGTTCCTGTTCGCGTTCGTGCTGACGGGGTGGATAGGCATGGCAGCCCTTACAAGAAAACAGTTCTACAGATTCAAAGGTCAGGAATACATACTTGCAGCCAAGACTCTTGGTGCTCGCGACTCTAGAATCATGTTCAAACACATTTTCCCGAATGCACTCGGTACAATCATTACAAGCTGCGTACTTGTAATTCCGGGAGTAATCGGTTCAGAAACAACTCTTACCTATCTCGGTATTGTTAACCTTTCCGAATTTGCAGGAACAAGCATAGGTACACTTATGTCCCAGGGACAGGCTGCGATGACAACATCGCCTCACGCCATGTTCTACCCGGCATTGTTTGTGTCGCTGCTGCTCATAACATTCAACCTGTTCGGAAACGGACTTCGCGACGCGTTTAACCCGTCAACAAGAGGAGTGGAGGATTGACATGAATACAGAAAAGAAACTATCTGTCAAGAATCTGACAATCTCATTCCGTACATCAAACGGAAAAGTTCAGGCGGTTCGCGGAATCGATTTCGATTTATACAAAGGTGAGACACTTGCTATAGTTGGTGAGTCAGGCTCAGGTAAGTCTGTCACATCAAAGGCAATCCTTGGAATACTTGCCGGCAACTCAATTGTTGAAGGCGGAGAAATCATATACGACGGCAAAGACTTGCTGAAAATTAGTGAAGATGATTTCCACAAGATCCGCGGCGACAAAATTGCCATGATATTCCAGGATCCTATGTCAAGCCTTAACCCGATTGTCAGAATAGGAAGACAGCTGACAGAGGCAATGATCCTCAAGGGAAAAGCAAGACAAAAAGAGAGCAGAAAGAATTTCAACGATAAACTCGGGCTGCTCTGTGAAAACATGAAAAAAGCCCTTGCCCCGAACGATCCGGAAAAGGCTAAGGAAATAGAACTGAAATGTAAACAGTTCGACAAATTTGAATACAAGCATCTCGATCTCGAAAAAGAGTATAATCTTGCTCATGAAGCAGCAAGTGAAGCTGTTTTTGATTTGGAAAACCTTATCTTTGAACTTTCCAAAAATTCAAAGAGAGACCTTAATTACAGAATTAACAACGACAAAAAGCTTGCACTCAAATCTATTCAGAAATATGTTGTAAATGAGAGAGCAGAAGAACTGAAAACTCTGGTTTCAACTATTTCATCTGAATACAGCAAGAGTAAAAAGAGCGATGATTTTACAGGCCTGATGGATGTTTTGACCAAAGTCAAAGACATCCTGTCTGAAGCTCTCACTTTCACACAGCCTAACTTCTTCTCAATGGGCTATTACCTCACATACAGCAATCAGGAACTACCTGATATGAATGTTGAAGAACTCAATGCATTCCTGAGAAAGTATCTCGATGATAACTTCATGCTCGAGTTCATCAAGGAAGAAAAAGAGGCAATAATCTATTCTGCAAACGAATCGTACAGAGAAAAAGAAGAGGCTATTACGTTCCTGCGCAACAACATGGACGTATTCAAAAAAGACAATCTCAACAAAGCTGAATGTATTGCTGCATGGAAGTCATTGTCAAAAGAGGTCAGGGAAGGTATAGACAAACTTGAACTCGTAAAAGACAGTTTCGCATACACTTTCTCATCAGGTCTTAAGACAGAAATTGACGCGTATTTTACCGCTATCGTAAAGAACGAAAAAGAGACAAAGCGTTTCAACAGAGATACGGTGAAATATAACAAACTGAAGGAAAAAGGCAAGGATCCCGACTGGAAAGTAATTCCTGCAGCCATTTCCGATTTGGAACTGAAGAAGTACAACATAGTACACCAGGTCGAACGTCTCTGCGAACACTATGAAAACAAAATTAAAACAAGAGATTCCAGAGATTATGATGCTGAAGCCATTGCTATGATTGACTACCTCAAAGAGCAGGCTTCCGGTGTTGTAACGAAAGTTACACCCACCATGGCCAAGAATAAAGCAATTAAGCTTATGGAAGAGGTAGGAATTCCTGAGCCAAGAAAGAGATACAGACAGTATCCGTTTGAGTTCTCAGGCGGTATGAGACAGAGAATAGTAATTGCAATTGCACTTGCCGCAAATCCGGATATTCTTATCTGCGATGAGCCGACAACAGCGCTTGACGTTACAATCCAGTCCCAGATTCTGGAATTGATCAATGATTTCAAGAAACGTCGCGATCTCTCCGTAATATTCATTACCCACGATCTCGGTGTCGTTGCCAATATGGCCGACAGGGTAGCGGTTATGTATGCCGGAAAGATTGTTGAATATGGTACTTCTGACGACATTTTCTATCATGCAGCACATCCTTATACATGGGCTTTGCTTTCATCCATGCCTGATCTTGATACAAATGAGAAACTTGATGCTATCCCGGGAACACCGCCGAATATGATTTATCCGCCGGTCGGAGATGCTTTTGCTCAGCGTAACAAGTATGCAATGAAGATAGACTTCGAACGTCAGCCTCCTATGTTCAAGATTACGGACACACACTATGCAGCTACATGGCTGTTGCATCCTGATGCTCCGAAGATTGATCCTCCGAAGGCAATAACAGACAGGATTGAGAGAATGAGACGGAGAAGAGGTGAAAACAATGCCGAATAATGATGAAGTATTATTGAGAGTTGAACACCTCTGTCAGTATTTTAAAATGGGCGGCGCCGAACTCAAAGCCGTTGACGATGTCAGCTTTGACATCAAAAAGGGCGAAGTTTTCGGACTTGTTGGAGAATCCGGATGCGGAAAGACAACAACAGGACGTTCCATAATCAAGATATATGACATAACTTCCGGAGATATTTACTTCAAAGGCATCCGTATCGGTGCCGGCATCAGATCTTATAAAAACAATAAGGCGAATGCAAGGAAGGAATATAAGGAAAAGATAGCTCAGGAAACTGATCCATCTAAGAAAAAAGCTCTGTCTGATGAACTGAAAGCCTATATAAAGGAACAGAACAATCAGATCAAAGCTGCAAAGTATGACCAGAAAAACTGCGATAAGGAATATCAGCAGAAGAGTGTTGCTGAAGTTAAGGAGAAATACCTTCCATTGATTGAAAAGGCATCTGCAGATGAGAAGAATGCAATCAATAAAGAGTATTCCAATGAACTCAGAAAAGCGAGAAAGACAAAACTCGTGACTCAGATTCAGATGATATTCCAGGATCCGATAGCATCTCTCGACCCACGTATGACTGTCAGGGAAACAATTTCCGAAGGTCTTGTAATACAGGGCGAAAAGAATAAAAAGGTCATTGACGAAAAAGTATATGAAATGCTTGAACTCGTCGGACTTGTCAGGGAGCATGCTGCAAGATACCCACACGAGTTTTCAGGTGGTCAGAGACAGCGTATAGGCGTTGCAAGATCCATTATCATGAATCCGGACCTCATCATTGCAGATGAACCTGTATCAGCTCTGGACGTTTCAATTCAGGCTCAGGTTATTAACCTTCTCAATGATTTGAGAGAAAAGTTCGGTCTTACCATTATGTTTATTGCACATGACCTTTCTGTCGTAAAGTATTTCTCGAATAGAATAGGTGTTATGTACTTCGGTAAGATGGTTGAACTTGCAACTTCTGACGAATTGTTCAAGAATCCTCTTCACCCGTACACGAAGAGCCTTTTGTCCGCAATTCCGCTTCCGGATCCGGAATATGAAAAGCAGAGAAAGAGAATTGTATATAATCCTCTTGAATCTCATGATTATTCCGTCTCCAAGCCGAGAATGCAGGAGATTACTCCGGGACATTTTGTGTACTGCAATGATGAAGAATTTGAAAAGTACAAAACTGAATTAAAATGAGTAAAATCAATCCCGAAGAAAAACGCAAATACATAATAGGATACATAATATGTGGATCAATTTTGATTGCAGGCATAGTATCCATGCTGTTCATAAGGCAGGTTTTTTCTCAGACTGATACCAAAAGTGTCATAAGCGCTCTGTCGGATTCATTTTTGGTTCCCGGAGTTCTTTTGATGGGAGTGGGGGGCTTGAGTAAGCTCGCAGCGCTCGGTGCATATGACACCATCGGTTACCTGTTCTCCAGATTCTCATTTCACAGTTTCTGGGTTACAGGAGCGAAGAAAAAGAAATATGACAGCCTGTATGATTACAAACAGGAAAAAGATCAGAAGGGTCGCTCATGGCTTCCATATGCACTATGGACCGGAGTCGGTTCCTGCATGGTAAGTGTCATTCTTTTGATAATTTATCTGTCAATTTAAAACAATCCCTTGCAGACGCAAGTGATTGTCACATAGAGAAAAGGAAAATATCATGAAAAGAATTTTGACTTTAATAGTGGCATTATTGATGGTTTTCTCAAGTGTTGCTTTTGTTGTTGGTTGTACAAACAACCAGCAGAGCGGAACAACTGCTTCAAGCTTAAATGAAACTACCGAAACTACAACCACAGAGGAGACTACAACAAAAGCTTCTTCGACCGATGTTACTAATACAACACAGGTAACAACTGAAGAAACAACAACTGAAGAAACAACAACTGAAGAAACAACAGAAGAGACTACCGAAGAACCCGAACCGGAGTACTTAAGACCCGTTGTTGATTTCAACGATTTTGTCTTTGAAAATGTTGAGAGATCGGAATTTGAAGCTGTTCAGGAAAAGTTGAATAATGCTGCAAATGCTAAAGATTTGGATCTGATAGCTGAAGCATATGAAGAATTTGATGATCTTTATTATCGCACCGCTACGATGTCAAAACTTGCATCCATCACTTATTACAAGGACACTGTAAATAATGCGGAATATGATGAGATTTCAACAAATCTGGATACACTTCTCAATGATGAATTTACATATTTTATAAAAGTTACATACAAGCTTCTTACAGAAAGTGGTTTGGCAGACGAGATCAGAGGCGAAATAGTAAGCGAAGAGGACTGCGATTATGTTCTTGAAAATTATGAGACATATACAGATGAATTCGCTGAAATCAATTCCAGAATATCTGCACTGGAGTCTGAATACAATGATGCACTCAACAATACAACAATTGATGTCAATGGCGTTCCTTGTACCACAGATGACATTGTGACATTGTTCCAGGAAGGGAAAATTACAACCATTAAGTATTATGCATATATGGAAGCATCGTACAAAGCGGTTGCCAAGAATGTTGCAGTTGTGTATGAGAAACTGATTGCTGCTTACAAAGAAAAAGCAGAAATGCTTCATTATTCTTCTGCTCCGGAAATGCAGTATGATCTTGTGTTTTCCAGAACGTATACCCCTGAAAAGGCACAAGAGTACTGGGCTTATGTCAAGGAATATATCGTTCCTTTGTACAATGCTTTGAATGCATCATTTACATCATCCGAATCAAATACTGTTTACGGATACAGTAACAAAAGCGGATTACTTGAAAAAACGGAAGCCGTTATGATTCAGTATTTCAAGGAAGTCTCTCCGGAAATGTACAATGCATGGCGTTACATCAATAAGTGCAATCTTATCGACATATCTGATGATTTGAACAGATACGACTCTTCTTTCACATCTTATTTCTATAGTTATGACGTTCCGTACGTGTTCATAAAAGCCAGCAACGGGTTCTCGGATGTAATGACAAGAGTACATGAATTCGGACATTTCTTTAATCATTATGTTAACGGAAGCGAAGGAACAAGCGACTACGATGTTTTGGAAATTCATTCGCAGGGAAGCGAGATGCTTTTCTTCCAGTATATAAAGGAAGTGCTCCGTGCACCATATAAAGCACTGTTAAAAGATCAGGTACTCAGTTTGCTCGATGCTATTATTGAAGGTGCATTGCACGATGAATTCCAGCAGAAAGCATTTGAACTTGAAACAGTCAACTACAGTACTCTTTACAAACTGTTTAAAGAATTGTCTGTTGAGTATGGAAGAGATTATTCTCGTTATATTGTAGATGGCAATGATTTGTGGGCACTGTATCCGCACCATTACCAGTCACCCTTCTATTATATCAGCTACGGCATGTCAGCTATTTCCAGTCTTGATCTCTATGTCATGAGTCTTAATGACAGACAGGCAGCAATTAACACATATCTGGATATTATAGCTGCTACTTCAGAGGAAGGCTATCTCGATGTAATCGAAAGAGTCGGTCTCCATTCTCCATTTGAAGAAGCCACTTATGACTACATCATTGATGCTGTTAAGACATTGTTCAATTTAGATTATTAATACAGGCAGGGAGAAGAAATTCTCCCTGTTTTATATTGAACGTAGTTGCAATAAAAGATATAATAACAACATAGGTATAAAAAAAGAGGAATTCATGAAAAACAATCGGGTTAAGACATTTTTATTGCACTGTGGACTGAAAAAGGAAGAATACAACCTTATTCGGACAAATATCTGGAAGAGAAACACCAGGATTCTCAATCTGACATCGGTACTGGCCGCTGTGATGGGGCTGGGTTTCTTTATGTTCAACTTGTTAACTCATTCTTCAGTGCTATTGCCATACATTTTTCTCTTTGTCGGGAGCATGATTATCTTTGTCATCAACAGACTGACAATGGATAAAGTGGCCAAGGAATGGTACGGAATCATCTTGTGCTACACGCAGATGCTGCTGGTTTGTGTATATGCGGGCATACTGAGTACACAGCCAAGCAATTATGCAATACCCGCCACCAGCATTATAGTCTTCATTGCAATAATGCCTCAGAGTATTGACGACAGACCGATAAGAATGTATTTGGTGATGCTTGTAGAGTCAGGTCTGTATCTTGCCTCCTCATATTTCTTTAAATCAAGAGATATCTTCTCTCTGGATGTAATGAATACAGCTACATTCTGTGTAATCGGCATGTTTTTCTATTCCGTCATCTGTACAAGGAATATCCGCGAGATATACCAGGGTGTCAGAGTGGACAGAATTCAACAGAGCATTATTACGTCTCTTGCAACAGTGGTTGAAGAGAGGGACGAGAATACCGGCGGACATATTACACGTACAGAGAATCATGTTGAAAGTCTGATTGCGCTGATGAAAAAGCAGGACAAATACTCCGGACTGTCGGATGTGTTCTACAATAACATTATACTTGCAGCACCTATGCATGATATAGGGAAAATAAAGATACCGGATGCCATTCTGAATAAGCCGGGGAAACTGACTGAAGAAGAATTCGAAGTGATGAAAAAGCACTCGGTTTTTGGTTCGGAAATAATAAAAAAGACCATGGAAGATGTGGAAGAGGAAGATTATTTCACTGTTGCATGTAATATAGCCAATTACCACCACGAAAGATATGACGGAACGGGATATCCATGCGGTCTAAAAGGTGAAGAAATACCGATAGAGGCAAGAATAATGGCTCTCGCGGATGTGTATGATGCACTTATATCCGAAAGAGTATACAAAAAAGCATTTTCGAAAGAAGAGGCAAGAAAGATAATTAAAAAGGGAAGTGGCACACAGTTTGATCCGGAACTTACTGAGTTGTTTCTTGAGTGTGTGGATTAATTCTCATTAACAAAGGAGCTTCAAAATATATGAAACTGGTAGTTATTGACGGTCAGGGCGGAAGAATAGGACAACTGCTTGTTGAAGCGATTGTCAAGGAAAACATTCAGTGTGATTTGACAGCCATCGGAACAAACAGCATTGCAACAAGTGCCATGATAAAAGCAGGCGCAGGACAGGGCGCAACCGGAGAAAACCCGGTTGTTGTGGCATGCCGCGATGCTGATGTCATAGTTGGACCTATAGGAATTGTGTCTGCTGACTCATTACTCGGAGAGATTACGCCGAAAATGGCTGTTGCAATAGGCCAGAGCAGAGCGAAAAAACTACTTTTGCCTGTAAGCCACTGCGATAATCAGGTGATGGGGGTTAAGCCATTAACCATTAGCGAACTGGTTAAAGAAACAGTAGATGCCATAAAAGAACTGGCAAAGAAAAACCAATAACAACAACACAAGGAGAGGCCCAAATCCTCTCTTGTTTTTTGGTGTATTATCATTGATTTTTTTTATGCTTTTGGTATAATTACTATTTGGAAAAAAGAACGCGAAAAGGAGGATATAATGTATATAAAAAGCGATACATTCATAAAGGATGAGGAACTAAGAAATATCCTGAAAGAGTCACTCAAAGACAAGGATTTAAAGAAAGTTCTCATTCTCCCTCCGGATTATACGAGAATGTATTCCGGCGCAGGAAAAATAACGGCAATGTATTATGATTTGCTGAAAGACAAATGTCAGATAGACATCATGCCTGCACTAGGAACACACGAACCGATGACAGAAAAGGAATGGACTGCATTCTTTGGTGAGAAAGTTCCTTTTGACCGCATGATAATCCACAGATGGAGAGACGATGTTGTCAAGATAGGCGAAGTTCCGGGTGAATTTGTTTCACAGGTTTCTGAAGGACTGGTCAAGACCAAGATTGATGTTGAAGTAAACAAGAGACTGCTCGACAAGTCTTATGACCTCATAATTTCAATAGGTCAGGTTGTTCCTCACGAAGTTGTCGGAATGGCAAACTATTCAAAGAACATCTTTGTCGGATGCGGCGGTTCTAGCATGATAAATTCCTCCCATATGCTCGGAGCGTTTTACGGCATGGAAAGAGTAATGGGAAAAGACTTTTCGCCTGTAAGAAAAGTATTTGACTACGCTGAGCAGAATTTCCTGTCTGAAGTTCCATTAATGTACGTGCTTACGGTAACATCAAACAAGGGTGATGAGACATTCATCCATGATATCTTCATCGGAAGATCGAGAACTCTGTTCGAGATGGCGGTCAAAGAGAGTCAGAGAGTCAATTTAACGCACGTAAAAGAGCCTTTTAAGAAAGTGGTGGTATATCTTGACCCGAGAGAGTTCAAGAGCACCTGGCTCGGGAATAAGGCCATATACAGGACCAGAATGGCTATTGAAGACGGAGGAGACCTCATAATCCTGGCTCCTGGAGTCAAAAAGTTCGGTGAAGATCCCGAAAATGACAGACTCATCAGAAAATTCGGCTATTGCGGAAGAAAGCGTGTGCTTGAACTGGTTGAGACAGAAAAAGAACTGCAGGATAACCTGTCCGTTGCTGCTCACCTGATTCACGGTTCATCTGACGGAAGATTCAATATTACGTATTGCACAAAGGAATTGTCCAAAGAAGAAGTTGAAGGCGCAGATTTCAAATACATTCCGTATGAAGAAATAAGCAAATTGTACGATCCATCAAAACTCAAGGATGGGTACAACAATGTCAACGGAGAAGAAATCTTCTATATATCCAATCCTGCATTGGGATTGTGGACAATTGAATAAGAAAATATATATCAAGGGGTAATATAAATGGAAAAATCGGATATCGGTCTTATAGGACTTGCAGTAATGGGTGAAAACCTGGTAATGAACATGGAAAGCCATGGATTTAAGGTTTCTGTATTCAACAGAACAACCGAAAAGGTTACCAATTTTGTTGAAGGTCGTGCAAAGGGCAAAAACATTGTGGGTACATACAGCCTTGAAGAACTGGTAGATTCTCTTGAAAAACCGCGTAAGGTTATGATGATGGTCAAAGCAGGTGAAGCAGTCGACCAGATGATAGAGAAACTGCTTCCGCTTCTCGATGACGGTGACATCATAATCGATGGCGGCAACTCACATTTTCCGGATACCGCAAGAAGAACAGCCTATGTTGAAAGCAAAGGCAAACTGTACATAGGAACAGGTGTATCAGGCGGCGAAGAGGGAGCTCTTAAGGGACCGAGTCTCATGCCCGGCGGTTCACCGAAAGCTTGGCCGAGCGTTAAACCGATTCTTCAGGCAATCTGTGCAAAGGTTGAAGATGGATCTCCTTGCTGCGACTGGGTTGGTGAAAACGGTGCGGGACACTTTGTAAAGATGGTTCACAATGGAATCGAATACGGCGACATGCAGCTCATCTGCGAAGCATATCAGTTCATGAAGGATTATCTCGGAATGAGTGCTGATGAAATGCACGACGTATTTGCTGAGTGGAACAAAGGCGAACTCGACTCATATCTTATAGAAATAACAACAAACATTCTTGAGCACAAGGATGAAGATGGTTCTCCTCTCGTAGATAAAATCCTTGATACAGCAGGACAAAAGGGTACAGGTAAGTGGACAGGCATCGCCGCTCTTGATGAGGGTGTTCCGCTCACACTTATTACAGAAGCAGTATTCTCACGCTGTATTTCAGCAATGAAAGAAGAGAGAGTCAACGCTTCGAAAGTACTCGGTGGCGAAATAAAGACAAACAAGCTCGATGAAAAAACAAAGAAAGAAATAATCGAACAGCTTCGTCAGGCACTTCTTGCTTCAAAGATAATCTCTTATACACAGGGATACACTCTTATGAAGTCAGCTGCCAAGACATACGGATGGAATCTTAATTACGGCGGTATAGCTTTGATGTGGAGAGGCGGATGTATCATTCGTTCCGTCTTCCTCGGAAAAATCAAAGAGGCTTACGATAAGAATCCTGAGCTTGAAAATCTGCTTCTTGACCCATATTTCTGTGACAAGATTAAATCTCTTGTTCCGGCATGGAGATCAATTGTTGCAAAAGCAGTTGAAGCAGGAATACCTGTTCCGGCATTTGCTGCAGCTCTGTCATACTTTGACGGACTCAGATGCTCAAGACTCCCCGCAAATCTGCTTCAGGCACAGAGAGATTATTTCGGTGCACATACATATGAAAGAGTTGATGCTCCGAGAGGACAATTCTTCCACACAAACTGGACAGGCGAAGGCGGTAATACAGCCGCAACACAATATACTGTATAAGGAGAAAACATATGCTTAACATTAAGAAAGATTACAAATATGCCATTGTGGTTCCTACAAGTATGGGCGTAAGAATCTGCCCCAAAGACGGACAGCCTGTTGCTGCTTCTGATACATTCTTTATGCAGGCAACAAGTGCAGAAACAAACGTTGCAAGCATTTCTTCTTATCTTGGACTTCCGACACACGTTTTGACAACATTTGTCAAAGACAGCCCGATAGCTTCGTTTATTAAGCAGAATCTCCGCTCAAGAGGAATGAGCTTTGAGGGTGCAGAAGTTGAACAAGGCGGACCATGGGGATATCGTCATCAATTCAATATTGCCGATAGCGGATATGGTTCCAGAGGCCCGAGAGTCACAAATGACAGAGCAGGCGAAGTGGGCCGTACTCTCAGTGTAAAAGATTTTGATCTGGAAAGACTTTTCGGAAAAGAAGGAGTTGCTGTACTTCATCTTTCAGGTCTTATTGGGGCATTATCTGAAAACACGAGCAAATTCTGTCTTGAACTTGCAAGAACTGCAAAGAAGTATGGAACTCTCATCTCATTCGATCTGAACTACAGAGCATCTTTCTGGAAAGGCAGAGAAGAAGAACTCAGAAAGACATTTACTGAAATTGCTTCAGTCGCAGATATTCTCGTTGGAAATGAAGAAGACTTTCAGCTGTGTCTGGGCATAAAAGGTCCGGAAGCAGGAGGCAAAGATATTTCTTCCAAGATTGAAGGATTCAAGGGAATGATCAATTGTGTAAAAGAGAAGTTCCCGAATGCAAAGGTATTTGCAACCACTCTCAGACAGGTAGTTAATGCTAACTCACATCTCTGGGGAGCAATTATGCTCTCAGAAGATGGATGGAGTGTTGTTGAACCGAGAGAAATTCACGTACTTGATCGTATAGGCGGTGGCGACGGATTTGTAGGCGGTCTGATTTATGGATTGATCAAAGGATTCACTTATGAAGATGCATTCCACTTTGGATGGGCAACAGGTGCTCTTGCAACCACATTCCTGACAGACTATGCTCAGCCTGCAGATGAAGAACAGGTATGGAGTGTCTGGAGCGGAAACGCGAGAGTAAAGAGATAATAGGCTTGAATATATAAAAATGGGTGAGAGAATGACTTTTTCTCACTCATTTTAATAAATTTGACAAATGTTGTAACCTTTTGACAAGTATTTCTTACTATTATGGTGAAAGGACTTTCATAAATCACGGAGGATAAGGCTTGGAAGACGAAAAAATCATTGATTTGTATTGGGATCGATCAGAACAGGCAATAGAAGAGACACAGAAAAAATATGGCCAGTATTGTCTGTATATTGCAAATCAGGTTCTTCATTCTTCAGAAGATGCAGAAGAATGTGTGAATGATGCATATCTTGGCGCGTGGAATGCAATTCCCCCGGAAAGGCCAAGTAATTTGCGTCATTTTATCGGATGTATTACAAGAAGAATGGCTTTGAACAAACTGGACTATCTGAACGCAAAAAAACGCAGTGCAGATATTGTATCTATCGATGAATTCTACGAATGCATTCCTAATGGAAAAGCAGTGCCTGAACACGATGAGACTTTGAAAAAAGCATTAAATGATTTCCTGTCTCGTCTGGACAAAAGAACCAGAATCATATTCATGAGAAGGTATTGGTATTGTTGTTCCATTAAGGAAATATCTGACAGCATGGAAATAAGCGAGAACAATATAAAAGTCATCCTTCACAGAACCAGAAACAAGTTAAAGAAATACTTAGAAAAGGAGCACATACTATGAACAGCAAGTATTCATGGAATGAAAAACTGGATTTGGTTGATGAAAAGTATGTTGAAGAATCCAATCCCCTTGAAGATAAAAAAATAAACAAGAAGAACACAACAAACGATAAAAAAAGAATTATCTTGACTGTTACTGCCGCAGCGGCATCTTTAGCAATTGCACTTATCATAATAATTGTTAATGTTGAGAATGGCAAGAAATCCAATCCAATAATAGGTGAATCAACTGATTATGAGTTTACTCAAACAAATTCAGTTGGGACTGATTTTGAGACTACAACAAAAAATGTTGTCGAAACTACAGCCCACAGTATTGTCGGAACTGGCGGTGAAGCTACTATTGCAGTTGAAACTACTGATTCAGTTGAAACTACTAGTTTTGATATTTTTGCCAGCATGGATTATTTTTCCGAATTCACCTATGAAGAGTGGAAGAACATGATTAACTATGATGAGTACACTGAATATGTCAAGTCAAATGATAATGTGAAGATAACCGT
Organism: Clostridiales bacterium; assembly: GCA_024693345.1. Taxonomy (GTDB): domain Bacteria; phylum Bacillota; class Clostridia; order Oscillospirales; family CAG-272; genus CAG-841. The sequence continues at coordinate 82,279 of JAILLB010000006.1, read as the reverse complement.
TCGTATTTATAATTTGAACTTTGAAGACGATACTTCCGGAATAAGGAATACATATCCGGTTCCGATGATAGTAAAAGTGGAGAATATAGGAAACACCGATATTTATCAAATAACCCCGAATTCGTGTGACGAACCAGCAATAAGTCATCATCACAGATTATCTTTGTCACTTACAGATAAATACGGGAATTATCTTTTTGATGCAACCGAGATGAGTCAGGGGCATGATGATTCTCTTGGCATATATAAATTGTCTGCCGGCGAATCATTTGAATATGTTTATTGTCTTGCCTCCGGACATATATTTTTAAATCCCAACAATCTTATTGGAGCTCATGAAGGATATAAAATAACAATGGACGAATCGGGAATACATGACTTTTTTGTCAAGTTATATGATTACGAATCGTTAGTTAATTCCAATGTGATTGATTTCTCCGGAGTTGTAGCTTTTCAATACAAATTTGAAGATGGTTGGTCGAGCAATACTAAGAGTATTTCAGTAGAAATTGATATTCCTGTAAAGGTATCATACTAATACGAGGGGGAACGAAAATGAAAAAGATAGTATTTGTTCTGTTAATACTGGGTTTATTTATAATATGCATGCTTGCTTTTTCTTGCACAAACAATCAGAAAATCAATGAATCTATAACCAGTTATGAGAATTCCGAAACCGAAAAAATAACTGAAACAGGTGAGGGTAATCATACTGATGCCGGAGAATATAAGATTTATGTATTTGATGGCGGTTTTCCGGTTACAGCGGAAGCACCCGTGGATATATTTGCCACAGATCGCTCTACAAAGAATGGAGTAGGCAAAAAGACAATTGTCCTCTTTGATAAAGAATGCGACCATACTTATACAGGAACTGTAGATTTCAAAATTCTAGATGAAGCATATGATACATATCAATCTAAATATTTTCTTCTTCAGATTGGAGAAAAAAGCGGGAAAATTAGATCTTGTGCTTATTGGCATCCACAATATTCACTTGACTATACTCCAAAAGTTAATGTCTATTCAACTCGCCAGGAATTCATCGATTACGCTTCGGAGGTGCTCCAAAAATACGCAGGTGTGTCGACATCTGATTGTGAAGTAGAAGTGCAAACCATGGATTTCTCCACCACATATGATTATTCAAAAGAAGAATACGATAAGGATTTTGTAAATTTCATCAATCAAGACCCATCATTCACCGCAGAATACAAAATTACTTTTTACAAAATGATAAGCGGTGTTCATCGCATAGACGACATATATGTTGTTATAAGAAATGATGGAACGGTAACGGAATTTCGAGCCAGAGTCTGCGATGAAAAGTTCAAAAAGTTCAACGATGTTTACATAGATAAAAACAAAATAACCGACATGGTGGAAAATCGTTTTGGGAATGGAAGCGGTTATGCCGGGGGATATGAAGTTCTGTCGCATGAAATAAGCATGTCTGCGGCTGTCATGGATGATAATTTGTGGGTATATGTAAAAGTGAATTTTGTATATGATTCAAGAGGGCAAAGAATGCCAAATATGATATCTTTCTTAGTCAAAATTCAGTGAACAGGTATAGATAATTAGGATAAAATACGGGAGACTTCAATTTGAGGTCTCCCATTTGCAATGGTATAAGTGTTATGACAGAATCATTGGTGTTGTGAATATTCCGTAGCTTCTCAGCATATATTCCGGAGTATAGAATCTTCCTTTCGGTCTCCACATTCCCGGATCGGTATATGAAGGTTTTAATATGGTGTTGTGAAGCTGTCCGAATGTGTTCATTCTGTTTCCGTAAAGTGTAATGGTTATATCATGTACACCTTTTTTCAGCTTTCCCAGACAAAGTCTGTTTGGCGGGAATGCCAGCATTCCTGAGACTCGTTTTCCGTCTGTGTCAACGGATATTGCAGTTCCTGAAAAACGCTGAATCTGAAGGGTTTTATTGCCTTCACCTTCGTACTTGAAATGATAAGATATATTGCCGCCATAGAAGGGGAGTCCCTGCTTTGCAATATCATCAAAATAGAGTCTGTCAGGTTTTTTGGTTATGCATATATCTCTTCCGATGCAGCTGACACCGAAGTCTCCTAGCAGATAGTATGCTTCAAGCTGTGTTGAATATCCGAAATCAAGGTCAATGGTCAGAACATTGATTCCTTTTTTTATCTCCGGCAGATCAATTACCTTGATTGCCTCTTCGTCAACATAATATCCTTTCGGGGTCATATCAGCTTTTATTCCGTTTAGTGATACGTGAGAATCATTGAGTGATTCAAGTGCGAGCTGAGCTTTGCAATCTATCTCTGAACGGATTTCAAACCTGATTGTAACTTTCTCTTTTTTCTCGTTTGCTTCTTTGTGTACCCATGGCTGCACCATTCCTGATGTTCTTTGCTTTATTCCGAGCGCTTCACGGATATCTGAATCAGCAGAGAGAACATATTGCGGCTCAGTATAATCTCCTCCGTTGATTGAATATGCAGGGAAGTCGAGGAGAAGGACATTGGGTTCCGACAGAGTAAATTCAGCAGAAGAATCGAGCAGTTCGGTTTTTGAATAACTCTTTTCTTCAAAACTGAATCCGCTCCTGCGCCTACCTTTTTCCATCTCAATCAATATTGAGTCGCATCTTCCGCAAATCCACCTGAATGTGGTGTTGCCGTCAGTATAGTCTGCTACCAGAGGTTTTATTTCGCCTGTGATGGTATCAAACAATGTGAGTTTCCACTCGCCCTTGATTGTTATGTTATAACTTTCTATCGGAGAGACATCGTAGTCTTTAGGCTCTGTCACATGAGCCACGAACAAATGTCTGTATTTTCCGTCTTTTCTCATGTTGTACACAAGATTTGATGCATATTCTCCAGACAGATCCGCCAGTAGTACTTCGCGACTGGGCTCAAGCAGGTAGAGCATGTCTTTTTTGTTCCAGTCTATTCTGTTGCATTTTTTGGATAACTTTACAGCCTTTTCTGAAGGCAAAGCATCAACATGAGAAGGCACATCTCCCATGAAAATGACTTTTCCTCCGTTGCTAGCGAATTCTTCCAGATATTTCAGTGTTGTAGAGCGAATCGTAATAAGATTCGGGACTATTACCACGTCATATTTTTCTTTGCCTACAACGAATTTATTGTCCGATGTCTTGTGCAAAGAAGGCAATAACGATTCAGATATGAGGTCAAAATCCAGAGAACTGAATACAAGCCAGTTAATTATCTCATAAAACTTTCTCTGCAGTTCATTGCGCTCGTCCCTTGTCTGCGACATGGGACCGAACTTGAGCCAGTATGATTCTATAGGATGGATTACACCGATGTTTACAACCGGTTTTCCTCTTGTCATTACGGTGTTGACTCTGGCAAAGTGATCTTCAATGTATTTGTATTCTCTGAACCATGGTGACTGATATCCTATTGAAGCAGGGTAGTCTCTCTTTGCTTCGCCTCTCATGGAGACCCAGTACAGGTGAGGAACCCTGAATGTCACGCCGAATGCGGCCTGCCAGTCACCCTGCTGCTTGTGACCTTTGAAATCAAAATACCAGTTTGTTACTCCGTAAAGTTCGCTCATCATTCCTTCGCGACCATATTGTCTGGAGGCACTCTGGCACTGCTTAGCCGTTGACAATTCGTGGTGATCGGCCAGCATGTCAATTCCGGGAATCGAGAATGACCTGTACGAGCGCATTGTCTCACCTGTTGCAACTGTCTGCCACTGAAGTGCAGGCTCCATCATCATGTGAGCAGTGAAGTCAATTCCGTTCTTTTTACACCATTTTCCTATGGTGTCGGCAAAAGCAGATGCAAATCTTTCAGCTAAATGGTCATGCAATTGGTATCTTGCCTGAGACAGTCTGCCATCAGACAGTTCGTAAACCATTTCAGGCAGTTTGTCTGTAAATGAGTAACCGAAAGTCTTTTTGAAAGTTTTGTCAAAATCTGTTGTGTACGGGAGAAGAACAGAAGATTTGTCGTCCGGAGAAGAGAGGAAAGTCTTGTTTGTCATCTGAGGTTCGTCAGAGAATATTGACGGAACCGTTTTTCCGAATTCATCCCCAATCTTATCCTTATATCTTTCGTGGGTGATCTTTATAAAATCCTTGATAGCGCTTGGCTTTAGGGTATCGACATATGTCTGTCCGTTATACCATGAAGTCGGAACTGCATATTCGACATAAGCAAAAAGCTTAATTCCTCTTGCCTTTGTTTTCGGATCTATTTTCGAGTAACGAACAATTTTCTTTTCACTGTCGAGTTCGACATCATAACAGGAGAGAAGATAGTACTTTGCTCCCGGAAGTTTCTTTTCAGCAATAGTTTTGTCTTCTTCAAGAGATATGCTGTCATCAAGGTACGGAACAGGCGTTATTCTGAGAGTTTTCTGTCTGTTTTCAACTTTCTTTGTGTTGAATCCGCCTGCAAAACCTGATGGCCATTTGTCTTCATCGTATAGATATGCACGCATATCTTCTTCTTTTGCCTTGTCTACGCAACCCTTGACCAAATCCATGAATTCATCGGACAGATACGGAGTCGAAAGACCGACTCTCGGGTGCATGTGAAAACCACCGAATCCCATATCTTTCATGTACTCAATCTCCTTTTTCAAAAGATCGAGCGTCATGTCACAGTTCCATGCCCAGAACGGGGCTGCTCTGTATTCGGAAGTCGGGTTTTTGAACAGCTCAGTGTTCAGTGTTTTTTCTTTGCTTTTAGGATAAAACATTCTGTATAATCTCCCTCGCGTTTTTTCTAAGGCAATTATATACCAACTGCATTAAAAAGGGAATATTAGAATAGATAGTTGTTGACTTTGAAAATGCGTGAAACTATAATCATGTGGAACAAATTTTAAGCTGGTACATAAAATGGATGAAATAATCGAGTATTTCACATCACTTGACACAGTTGGAATCATTGCGCAGGTGTTTGGACTGTTGGGAATAGTCGGAAACATTTTGATAATGCAGCAGAAAAGCAGAAAAATGCTTTTGAGATTCAAACTGGTTTCCGATGTATTGTGGACACTCCACTACCTGTTCCTTTTTGCATATTCCGGATTTGCAATTTGCCTGATATCTGTATTCAGAGAAATTGTGTCGATTAACAGGAAAACCCACAAGTGGGCAGATTGCGTGGTATGGCCATTATTGTTTATATCTGCAGCTGTTGGTTCGGCATTTCTCACCTGGAGGGGACCAATAACCCTTCTGACTACATGTGCATCTATCCTGGCTATTATAAGCTTCTGGATCGGAAAACCAAAGTTGTCAAGAATTATGGCATTCCCAATAGGTGCATGCATGATTACTTATGATGTCCTTATTATTTCAATTGTTGGAACCATTAATGAATCATTGGCAATTGTTTCAGCTATTGTAGGCATTATCAGACTTGATATCCTAAAGAGAAAAGAAACAGTTGAATCAACAAGTGAAGAAGAAAAAGAATTGCCTGAAGAAGAAAAAGAGAAAATAGATCAGTGAACCGCACTATGTGCGGTTTCTTTTTGGCATAAATAATAGTATAATTAACATGTAGGCGCGAAAACAAAAATATAAAATGCCTTTTTCCCGGTGTTATATCTTTGTTTTCGGAGCAAAATCGAAAAACACAGCAAATTCATCGAGGTTCAGTATATGTTTGAAGACAAAACCATATTGAAAAGAGAAGATTACGAAGAGCCAAACTGTCCTTTTTGCGTTGACCAGTATAAAAGCAATAAGCCCGTCAAAAGTATAGATATAAACCGAATGACTGCAAAACTCGATGAGTATCTTGAAAGGGACGATTTCGACTCGGCAAGAAGACATCTTGACTATTGGCTGAGCGAAGCGAGATTTGGGAACGATCTGCGCGGAGAGCTTGCAATTCAAAACGAATTGATGGGCCTAAACAGGAGGTGCAAGAACAGAGAAGAAGCAGACAAAGCAGTTGCAAGAGGACTTGAACTCGTTGAAGAAATTGGACTTCAGGGCACGGAGACATCTGCAACAACATTTTTGAACGTTGCAACGGTATATAACTCATTTGATGAACCCGAAAGAGCGCTTGAGTATTACAAAAAGGCTGAAGCTATATATGAGTCTGTCAATGTTAACAAATACAAACTAGGCGGTCTTTACAACAACATGGCACTGGCCTATGGAAATGCAGGTAAATATGGCGAAGCCAAGAAGATGTTTGGGAAAGCGATTGATTTGATGAAAGAACTGGACAATAAACTGGAGGAGGCCATTTCATATCTCAATCTAGTAGATGTCATTCAGGCCGAAATTGGCGAAGATGGAGTGAGTGAAGAGATAGACAGGTATTTAGATATATCTGAGCAGCTTTTAACCGATAAAGAGCTTAAAATGGACCTTTATTACGCATATGTCTGCGATAAGTGTATTCCCGCATTTGATTTTTACGGAAGATTCGGAATTGCCGATGAATTGAGGAAGAGAGTAAAAGACATTTATGAGAGGACTTGAACTTTCAAAAAAGTATTTTGAAGAATACGGACTTCCCATGCTGAATAAAGATTTTCAGGACCTGATGCCAATGATTGCCGTTGGGCTTGTCGGCGAAGGATCTGAATGTTTCGGTTATGATGATGAAGTATCACAGGACCATGATTTTGAGCCTGGATTCTGTATTTTTGTGCCTGATGACATAGACTCAAGAAGAGAATTTGCTCTTGAAAGAGCATATGCCAAACTCCCCGGAGAATTTTTGGGCCACAAAAGACAGAAACTGAGTCCGATTGGCGGAAACAGGCATGGAGTCATTAAAACATGTGACTTTTACAAGAAATTTACCGGATCAAGCAGTGGCCCTGAAACTGTTTATGACTGGTTTTCAATTCCTGAGTTCTATCTTGCTGAAGCAACAAACGGAGAAGTATTCATGGACAATTACGGGGAATTTTCCAAAATCAGGGAGTCTTTGAAGTATTATCCTGATGATGTCAGAATCAAAAAGATTGCAGGAAATGTCCTTGTCATGGGACAGGCAGGGCAATACAATTACAAGAGATGCCTTGACCACGACCAGAGGGGATCAGCTCAGATTGCTGTTTCAAAGTTTGTTGAAGCTGCAATGAACGTCATATTCCTTCTGAACAAAGAATACATGCCGTATTACAAGTGGTCATTTAAAGCAATGTCTGAATTGCAGATAATGAATGGGTGCAAGGAAAATCTTGAATACCTTATTTCTTCTTCAAACGAAGATGGTGAAATAGAGAACAAACTGGATATTATTGAATCAATCTGCTCAGATGTTGCAGATGAACTCAGATTACAGAAGCTGAGCGATGCTGTGTGCACAGACATGGAAAAGAATGCATATTCAGTGAATGACCATGTCAAAGACAATAATTTGAGAAATGAAAATGTTTTGTTTGCAATATAGATCAGTGCAAAAACAAGGAGATGATAACATTGAAAGCAGGAGTTTTTTACAAGGCAAACGATTTAAGAGTTGAAGATATAGCAAAACCGACACCAAAAAGTGACGAAGTGCTGATTAAAGTTAAGGCATGTGGAATTTGCGGAACAGATGTACATATTTTCAAAGGTGACAAGGGATGTTTTCCCACGCCCGTAGGAACTGTTTTGGGTCATGAATTTGCAGGTGTAGTCGAAGAAATAGGCGACGAAGTCAAAGACATAAAAGTCGGGGACAGAGTCTGCGTGGATCCCAACAAACTGTGCAATGATTGTTATTACTGCAAGAGCGGTATAGGCCATTTCTGTGAGAACATGATCGGAATAGGAACGAGTATAAACGGCGGTTTTGCCGAGTATTGCGCAGTTCCTCAGTCTCAGGTATATAAGATTGCAGATACAACCACATTTGAAATGGCAGCAATGACAGAACCTGTTGCGTGCTGTGTTCATGGAATAGATATGTGCAATATCTCCTGCGGTGATACTGTTGCCGTTATAGGCGGAGGCTTGATTGGAATGATTATGCTGCAGCTGGCAAAGATTTCCGGTGCAGGCAAGCTCATAATGATCGAACCTGTTGAATCAAAGAGAGAAATAGCCAAAAAACTCGGTGCAGATATTACAATCGACCCCATAAAAGAAAATGTCAAAGAAGTGTTGTCAGATAACGGCATCACAAGAATATCCGTAGTAATTGAATGTGTCGGAAAAACATCAACAATTGAACAGGCCATAGATATTGCCGGAAAGAAATCCGTTGTCATGATGTTCGGTCTTACAGCACCGGAAGATACAATTTCCGTTAAACCATTTGAAATATTCCAGAAGGAAATAGTTCTCAAAGCTTCGTTCATAAACCCTTATACACAGAAGAGAGCACTGTCCCTCATAGACGGACACAGAATTGATGTCAGTTCAATAGTTTATGCCTGTGAACCGCTTGAAAAACTGCCTCAGATACTGGCTGATGATTCAATGCGTGCTAAGGGCAAATATATAATTATTCCGTAGGCAAACAGATGCGTGTATTATCTTTTGGCGAAATACTGTGGGATGTTTATCCGGATAACAAATACATTGGCGGGGCGCCATTGAATTTTGCAGCCCACTTTGTCAAACAGGGCGGCGGTGCATATATGGTTTCTTCACTGGGCAATGACGAACTTGGACAAATGGCATTGAAAGATCTGGATAATTGGAAAATTAACACCGATTTTGTGAACATTTTGCCTGGGATTCAGACAGGAAAATGTCTCGTTAAACTTGATGAGTCCAGACTCCCTTCATATGACCTGCTGAGTGATGTTGCATATGACCACATTGAGTGTCAGATTAAAGGCAAAGAGTTTGATGCTCTGTATTTCGGAACACTTGCATTGAGAAGCAGGAATAACCTGAACTGTCTTTCTGAACTCATGAAAAACAATGAATTCAAAGAGATATTTGTGGATATAAACATAAGGCCGCCTTTCTATTCAATAGATACGATTCGTTTTGCTTTTGAACATGCAACCATAATGAAGATAAGCGATGAGGAATTGCCAATAATCACAAAGTGCTTGTTTAACTGCGACAGTGATTATTCAACAGCAACAAAACTGTTGTCTAAAGAGTTCGGCAATCTAAAGATGATTGTGGTGACTAGAGGAGAGAATGGGTCGTATGCTTATGACTGCAGGAGCGGTAAGTCATATATCTCAGATGCACAGAAGGTAAATGTGGTTTCGACAGTCGGAGCTGGAGACAGTTTTTCAGCTGCGTTCATGTATAACTATCTGTCAGGCAAAGATATAGATGAATGTCTGAAAAAGGCCAGCAAACTAAGTGCGTTTGTTGTTTCACAAAAAGATGCAATACCGGAATATTGAGTGATCAAAAGGAGAATAATATGAGCGTCAATAAAACCGAGAGATTAATTGTAGATACATCAGAATACGTAGCCAAAATGAAGGACATGCATTCTGTCAACAATGTTCCTGCGGGGGACTTTGTCAGAGATGGCATGAACAACTACAAAGCTTTTGCGGAAGCCAAAATTCCGTATTGCAGAAATCACGATGCAGCAGGCTATTATGAATACTGCGGCGAGTTTATTGTTGATGTCCACCGAATATTCAGAGATTTCGATGCAGATGTCGATGATGAAGCATCATATGATTTCGAATATACGGATAAGTATGTTCAGGCAGCCAGAGATGTTGGATCCGAAGTGTTTTACAGACTAGGTGCGATGATTGAACACTATAAAAAAGTAGGCACTTATCCTCCAAAGGATTTCTTGAAATGGGCAAAAATCTGTGAACACATAATTCTTCACTACAATGAAGGGTGGAGTAATGGTTTTCATTACGACATGAAATACTGGGAAATCTGGAATGAGCCGGAGTGCAGTAACGCAGATGGCTCAAATCCGTGCTGGCAGGGAACTCTTGAACAGTTCAACGAGTTTTTTGTAACTGTGTTCAAACATCTTAAGCAGAGATTCCCGAATCTGAGAATAGGCGGACCTGCTTATTGCGGATGCTGGAGAGATGGTATTAATCATGATTTTTTCGATATCCTGAAAAAGAATGATATAACCCTGGATTTCTTCTCGTTCCACGGATATCACAGAGAACCTTCACAGTACTATGATGACGGTGAACATGCATATGAGCTTCTGTGCGAGTACGGAGTTCAGGGCAAGACCGAGCTCATACTTGATGAATGGAATTATGTCAATAAGTGGACAGGTCCAGAGTTCATTAAATCAATATATGCAATCAAAGGTCTGAAGGGTGCATCTTTCATTGCCGGAACAATGGCAACAGGACAGAAATCCAAGCTTGATCACATGATGTATTATGACGCCAGACCATGCTCATGGAATGGTATGTTTGATACGACATTCCTAACTCCCATTAAGGGTTATTATCCGTTTAAGATGTACGGCGAGATGTACGGGCTGAAAAAGCAGGTACTGACAGAATCTGAAAATGAACACACATATGCTGTCGGAGCTGGAAACGCGAAAAAAACGTGCATCATGGTCACATATTTTGACAATGATAACTCAGCTCCTGCAAAAGAAGTTGAAATCGTGATTGCAGGAATGAAAGAAGGGTACAAGACAATCGAGTATTACCTGCTTGACAATGACCACGACTGTGAGTTGATTAAAACCGAAAAAACCAAAGCTAAAACAAAGAAAACCACATTGAGATTTGATCTTTACTCAACGTGGTATATCAAAGTATTGTATTAAATGCGACAGGCACCGCAAGGTGCCTGTTTTCAGTTGTTTAAGATTTTATACAGAGTTGTGTAGAGAAGGGCTGCTTCTTCTTCGGAAACGTGGACGCATGAACCGACTTTCATCGGAATGTCTTTTGCTTTTTCCTGAAGCTTTTTTCCTTCATCTGTCAGTTTGACACAGGTGATTCTTTCATCCTGTTCGCAGATTTGTTTCTCCAGGATATGCCTCTTTTCAAGTTTGTGAATCAGGGGCGTAAGTGTCCCGGAATCAAGGTGCAGTCTGGAGCATATGTTCTTTATTGTTGTGTCATTTTCCTCCCACATCACCATCATCACAAGGTACTGTGTGTAAGTAAGACCAAGTGGCTTGAGATAAGGTGTGTAAAGATTGACTATCTTTCTTGCACATGCGTAGAAAGGAAAGCACAACTGGTTTTCAAGTTTTAATTGCGGATAAATGGTGCTCATAAATTAAAGGTTTGATTCAATCCAGCTTGTCAGGTTCGGTTCTGGCTGGAATCCTACGCTTCTGGATACTTCAACTCCGTTTTTGAGAAGAACCAGGCACGGAATGTTGGTTATATGGAACTGATTTGCAAGTTCACCATTATCATCAACATCCACGTTGTAAAACTCAACTCTGCCGGCCATCTTTTCAGATACCTTTTCAAGAACCGGTGCTGTCATTCTGCACGGGCCGCACCATGTTGCAGAAAAATCTACTACTGCTACAGCTGCCTTTTTTGCTGCTGAAAAATCATCATTTTTTACTACGTTTACCATAATCTATTATCTCCTTTATTGTTTAGAATTTCGTTTTTTTGAATCTATGTATGCACATGCAGACAGAGCTGCAATGTTGCCTTCGCCTGCGGATTTTATGTACTGATAGGGAAGTCCCGTTATATCTCCGCACGCAAAACATCCGTCGATGTTTGTTTTCATATTCCTGTCACAGACTATGTGAGCTCCTTCCGTAAGCAGTCCCGGCACAAGATTGCTAGGTGCAATGCTGTCACGCAAAACAAATACTCCGTCATATGAATATGTGTTGCCTTCTGATGTAGTTACAATTGTTTTGAAATTGTCTCTTTTAATACTTACAGGGTGTTTACTTACTACTTTAACTGAATCATTGACATTCGAGTCTTCTTTGAACATCGGGAAGAAGTCAACTGAACCAGCAATTTCACTTAGAAAATCTGCTTCGGACTCTTCGTGCTTGGAGTAGCAAATGACTGCCACTGCCTTTTTTCTGTAAAGAGGTGCATCGCATGTTGCACAATAACTTACTCCGTTGCCAAGATATTCGGATTCTCCGTCAAGCACTTTGCCTGTCATTACTCCGGTTGCGATAATTACAGTTTCTGACTCATAAAAAGATCCGCTGGATCCCTGTAAAGAGAAGTAATCACCCATGGAATAAACAGCAGTTATTCTGTCTTCGGTTATATCAATACCAAAAGAGTCCAGGTGCTCATTAAACCTCTTTGACAAATCTGTTCCGGATATGTCAGGCAATCCTAGATAGTTGCGGATTAAATGACCTTTTTCGACCTTGTCGCTGAGGTTTTTACTGCCTAAGAGAAGAATCTTTTTATTCCTTATGCTGGCTGTAATCGCTGCTTCAAGCCCTGCAGGTCCGGTTCCTATGATGGCTATATCAAATCTGTCCATATCAGCCTAGAAGTCTTACGACCAGATGTTCAAGATCTTTCATGTCGTGAGTAGGCTCAAATCTTGCAACAACTTTGCCGTTGCGGTCAATGACGAATTTGGTGAAGTTCCACTTGATATCCGGGCTTTCTTTATCTTTGACAAAGGCATTCATTGCAAGTGCCTTTACACCTTTTCCGAATCCATTGAAACCGATTTCATTCTTGAGAAATCCGTATACGGGAAGGGCATTTTCTCCGTTGACATCAGATTTTTTCATCTGAGGGAACTGTGTGTTGTACTTGAGCGTGCAGAACTCATGGATTTCCTCATCAGAGCCGGGAGTCTGGTTTCCGAACTGATTGCAGGGAATATCTATGATTTCAAGACCTCTGTTGTGGTATTTTTCATACATTTCTTCAAGAGGTTTGTAGTGGGGAGTAAAGCCGCATCCAGTTGCTGTATTTACAACAATAACAACTTTTCCTTCATAGTTTTTGAGCGGTATTTCTTCGCCCTTGGCTGAAATAACTGAGTAATCATAAAATGACATATTTTTTTCCTCCTGTGTTCATTTAATTTGTTGCAATTAGATTTTATCAAATCGAATTTCGAAAGTCAATAGGTTTGATAAAATTTTATTTGATAAAATTGATTTTGATTGTCGATTGGATTTAATACAGAGAAGAGCAGGTGAAAAAAACGACAATTTGCCTTGTATTGTATGTTGAATTCGTGCGTGCGTATGTATATAATTATCTTGTTTTAAATAATTATTGTTCCCACTCAGATAGGAGAAAAACATGGCCAAAGAAAAGCCGGTCAAGAAGGCCGGCAGAAAAGCCAAGACAATAATGCTGGGGAACTTCCTCAAGGGTTCCTATTCGCTATTTGCTGCAGGTATAGTATTCACATTCCTCATTTCATTTATGGATACGTTGAACCCTCAGATAGTAAGTGCTGTTGTCGACGGCGTAATCGGTGACGGAGCAGAAAATGTTCCGATGGTTGTAGAAAAGATAATACAACTCTTCGGTGGATATCAGAACCTGAAGGCTAACATGATATTCACGGCCGTAATGGTTATATCTGTGGCATTCATTTCAGCAATATCCTATTTTGCAAACAGATATTTCATTACAAATGCGTCTGAAACCCTGATGAAGAATATGAGAGACAGGATTTTCTCACATATTCAGAGACTTCCGTATTCATGGCACATGAAGAACAGAACGGGAGACATTATTCAGAGATGTACATCCGATGCGGACAATATCAGAAACTTCATAACTGAACAGCTCATTTCACTGTTCAGGATTATTGTCATGCTCGTTTTGTCCATTTACTATATGTATTCTATGAATCTGACTCTCGCCATAATATCCACTTCATTCATTCCTCTGATCCTTATTTACTGTATCGCGTTCAGAAGCAAAGTAGGCAAGAGATTCAGAGAAGCTGATGAAGCTGAGAGTGAACTTTCCACCATGATTCAGGAGAATCTGACTGGCGTCAGAGTTGTCCGTGCATTCGGAAGAGAAAGAGAAGAAAGAGACAAATTCATTACTTTCAATAACAAATTTGCGGGTATGTGGATGAAGCTGAACAAACTGTTCACATTCTTTTGGTCATCGACAGACGGAATCGGATATCTGCAGAACGTTGTTGTAGTGACCGTGGGAACTCTTCTTTGCATAAGAGGTAACATTTCCTCTGGTAACCTCATTGCCTTCATCTCATATAACGTTATGCTTATCGGGCCCATAAGACAGCTCGGCAGAATGCTTGCTGAACTCAGCAAAGCAGATGTTTCTCTTGACAGAATTCAGGAGATAATGTCAGCTGAAGAGGAAAAGGATAAACCCAATGCAGTTGAGCTCGACAAGATAGGAGACATCTGTTTCAATCACGTTTCCTACGGATATGACGAGAGAACCGTCCTTGACGATATGAGCTTCACAATTAAAGAAGGACAGACAATAGGAATACTTGGAGGAACAGGTTCCGGAAAAACGACCATCATATCCCTTCTTGGAAGACTGTATGACTTAGCACCGGGATGCGGCAACATAACAATAAACGGCGGCACGGATATCTGTGACGTCAAAGCTTCATGGCTGAGAAAGAATATTGGCATTGTAATGCAGGAGCCGTATCTGTTCTCAAGTACGCTTGGCGGAAACATTTCAATCTCTTCAGATAATCCTTCGGAAGACGACATAAAGAATGCCGCAAGAATAGCCAGCCTTGAAGAAACAATTGAACAGTTCAAGGATAAATACGAAACATTCGTCGGAGAAAGAGGTGTTACACTTTCAGGCGGACAGAAACAGAGAGTAGCCATAGCAAGAGCGGTTCTTGCAGGAACTCAGGTAATCGTGTTTGATGACGCATTGTCAGCTGTTGACACTCAGACCGACGCCAAAATAAGAAAAGAACTCGCAGTGCATTTTTCCAATGCGACAGTTATTCTTGTCTCACACAGAATAACCACATTGATGAATGCAGACAATATAATTGTTCTCGATAAAGGAAAAATCGTGGAACAGGGAACTCATGATGAACTTGTAGAAAAAGACGGTCTGTACAACACCATTTACAAGATTCAGAAGAGCGGATCGGAGGTGGATTGATGGATAATGCTGATTTGAAGTCCAAGTCGCTTCCTTTCTTCGGTATACCGAAACTTGCCCCGTTTATTAAGCCGTACAAAAAGAAAATGGCTCTTATGGTGCTGTTCGGAATATCAGTATCACTTCTGGACGTTCTGCTCCCGCAGTTCCAGAGATATGCCATAAACCACATAACTGACGGCGTATTCGAAAAGACCATAGTTACTTTTGTGGTTTTATATGTCACGACGGTTATTCTTGAGTGCACGACAAACTATTTGTCATGTCTGTTCTCGGCCAACCTTGAAATATCCATTGCAAGAGACCTGAGAAATGCATGCTTTGATCACCTTCAGACTCTGTCATTTACCTACTACAACCAGAATGGAGTCGGATACATCCACTCCAGGGTTATGAGCGACAACATAAGAATCGGTGAAGTTGTGTCTTGGGAATTGATGGGTGTTGTATGGAACATGTCGTACGTCATAGGGACAATCGTTGTCATGTTTACAACAAACGCAATGCTTACACTGCTTGTAATAACAGTAATACCGGTAGTTTTGCTCATGTTCTCAATATTCCAGAAAAAACTGGTATTCTACCACAGAAAGATACGTGAGATCAACTCCAAGATCACAGGCAATTTCAACGAGGGAATCACAGGTGCAAAAACAATAAAGGCACTCGTAGTTGAAGACAAGATGATAAACAAGTTCAACTCTGAAACTCAGAACATGAGAAGAACTTCAATCAATCACTCAAAAGTGAGAGGTTTGTTTGCCTCCACAATAGTGTTTGCTTCTTCATTTGCACTTGCAGTAGTGCTGTGGCGAGGAGGCATACTCACAACTGAAGGTGTCATGGAACTGGGTACATATTCAGTGTTCATGTCATATTCACTCGGAATTGTTGAGCCTATTAGATGGCTTGTAGACTCTGTCTCAGGCTTCATTATGACCCAGGTAAATATAGAGAGAGTTACAAGGCTTCTGAGCATATCTTCAGATGTCAATGACACAGAAGAGGTCATAAAGATATACGGAGATACATTTGAGCCCAAGAAGGAAAACTGGGAACCTCTTAAAGGCGACATAGAGTTTAAGGACGTTTCATTTGTTTATCCTGACGGAAAAGAAACCGTACTTGACCACTTTAACCTCAAGATTCCACAGGGAACAACACTTGCCATTGTCGGTGAGACAGGCGCAGGTAAATCAACACTTGCAAATCTTGTGTGCAGATTCTACGAGCCTACAGAAGGACAGGTTTTGATAGACGGAACAGATGTAAGAAAAAGATCTCAGCAGTGGCTGCACTCAAATATGGGATTTGTTCTTCAGACGCCTCACCTTTTCTCCGGAAGCATAATAGACAACATCAGGTTCGGAAAACTTGATGCAACGGAAGAAGAAGTAATGGAGGCGCTGAGAAGTGTTTCCGCTGAAGGAATAGTTGAAAAGGCGGAAAAAGGTCTGTACACCGATGTCGGAGAAGGCGGAGACTTTTTGTCAACAGGCGAAAAGCAGCTCATATCCTTTGCCCGTGCAATAATTGCCAACCCGAGAATCCTTATTCTGGATGAGGCGACAGCTTCAGTTGACACATTGACTGAGCAGAAGATTCAGGCGGCCATAACCAGCCTGATTAAGGACAGGACAACAATCATGATTGCTCACAGACTGTCAACTGTAGTCAATGCAGATATGATCCTGGTTGTTTCTAACGGAAAGATTGTTGAACAGGGAACTCACAGGGAACTTATGAAAAAGAGAGGACAGTACTACGACCTCTACATGCGCCAGTATGACGAGGATGCTGTAAAGACAACTCTCGGTTAATAACGGAGACATAATCATGGCTAAGATTCCAACCACAATTAACACAGGCAACTGGTCTGAAGGACATATTCAGGGAATTGCCGTAGACAAAAAGAATGAGCTCATATACTATTGTTTTACAACGGTTCTCGTCAAAGCTAAATTTGACGGAACAGTAATAGGATGGGTTAAAGGATTCATAGGGCATCTCGGCTGCATCGACTTTAACGATGATGACGGAAAAGTATATGCATCTCTCGAACTCAAGCACGATTCAATAGGAACGAGCATTGAGAAGAATACCGGTGTCAAACTGGCGTCCGAGAATGCGTTCTATATAGCCATAATCGACGTGGATAAAATCACAGGACCGGATATGGATGCTGAAAAAGATGAAGTTGTAAAGACAACTTATCTGCCTAAGGTAGTAGAGTGGTATGACGCCGTTCTGCCCGATGGCACACCGCATAAATATGCAGTCAGCGGGATCGACGGAACCGGAGTCGGCCCCGTTTTCGGGGATGCAAATGGAACGAAGAAGCTCATGGTTGCATGCGGCATATATGGTGACAACAACAGAGAAGACAATGACTTCAACATCATAATGCAGTATGACCTGAAATCTTTGAATGAAAGTTCGCTGACACCTTCTCAGCTGACGCCTCACCACTCGGGAATTGAACCCGAAGAAATATATTTCCTCTACACGGGAAATACCGACTGGGGAATACAGAATCTCGAGTATGATGAGTATACGGGAAACTGGCTTGTCGCTGTTTACAGAGGACACAAAGAACAATTCAAAAATTACCCGTTCTTTATCATAGACGGAAAAGTTAAGCCGAGAAGCGAAAAAGTAACATATGGTGAGACCGGAAAAGTACTGACCCTTTTCAATGAGGGAATCAGTTTCAACAGAGGTACCACCGGAATGTATTCTTTCGGTGACGGACTTTACTATTTCTCCCACGATTACAGAAATGAAGACAAAACATTTGCAAGCAACATAAGACTGTACAAGTTCGACGAAAAAGAGTCGTTTTTACCGGTGGAAAACAATTAAGAAGACAATTTGTCACGGAGGCATAAAAATGTTAACAATGGACAAAGTCAATGATGCCAGAAGAGTTCTTGAGGGCGTCGTTAGACATACGGACATTCAGAAGGCTCACAGATTCACAAATGACTGCCTTTTGTTCTTCAAACCTGAAAACCTTCAGAAAACAGGATCTTTCAAGGTTAGAGGAGCTGCATACAAGATAGCCAAACTTTCTGAAAAAGAGAGGGAAAAAGGCGTTATTGCATGTTCAGCAGGCAACCATGCACAGGGCGTTGCTCTTGCAGCGATGAAGAACAACATTAAGTCAATAATCTGTCTCCCTGCAGGTGCCCCTATTTCAAAAATTGAGGCAACAAAGAGCTACGGAGCTGAAGTATGTCTTGTTCCGGGCGTATATGATGACGCATACAAGAAAGCTCTGGAACTGAGAGATGAATTCGGATATACATTTGTTCATCCTTTCGACGATGAAGATGTAATTGCGGGCCAGGCTACAATTGCCATGGAGGCTCTAGATGAATTGCCGGACATTGAAGCAGTCATAGTGCCTATCGGAGGCGGCGGACTCATTTCGGGTGTTGCTTATGCTGTAAAGAATGTCAATCCGAAGATTAAGGTTTACGGTGTTCAGGCAGAATCTGCTCCGAGCATGCTGAATTCAGTCAGAGACGGAAAGATTGAAACACTCAGCAGTGTTAATACGATTGCTGACGGAATCGCAGTTAAGACTCCGGGTGAGAACACATTCAGACTCGTTAATGAATATGTTGATGACATTGTCACAATTTCGGAAAAAGAAATCTGTTCTGCAATACTTGCTCTTGTCGAAAGACAGAAGATGATAGCAGAAGGAGCCGGAGCAGTGTCCGTTGCTGCAGCAATGTTCGGAAAACTCCCGATACAGGGCAAGAAAGTTCTGAGCATCATATCCGGAGGAAACATTGATGTCACAAATCTTTCAAGCGTACTCAAGAGAGGTCTGATGAACGCGGGAAGAATCACGTCCCTGACAATTGAACTCATGGATAAACCGGGACAGCTCGAAAGAGTGGTGGATATAATCTCCAAGAGCGGTGCAAATATTAAAGAAATAAGACACAACAGAGCTGCAAACACAGACAACATATACAGCTGTTATCTGAATGTTGAAATGGAAACAAGAGATTACGAACACGGAAAAGAAATAGTCGCAAATCTCGAAAAACTAAATATAAAAGTAATTCACAACAATGATTGATGGAGGAAAAAATCATGAGCAAAGTAGTTTACACAAAGAACGCACCTGAGGCAATCGGACCTTATTCACAGGCAATAGTCACATCCAATCTGGTGTTCACATCGGGTCAGATTCCGATAGATCCGTCATGCGGACAGATAGTGGCAACAGATATTCAGGCACAGACAGAACAGGCTTGCAAAAATGTAGGCGAAGTACTGAAGGCTGCAGGAACTTCTTTTGACAAAGTTGTAAAAACAGTATGTTTCCTTCACAATATTTCGGATTTTGCACAGTTCAATGAAGTATATGCAAAGTATTTCGTATCCAAACCGGCAAGATCATGTGTCGCAGTTAAAGACCTTCCAAAGGGAGCTTTAGTAGAAATAGAAGCAATCGCGGAAATCTGATATATGTCACAATACAAATATGCTGCAACCTGTCTTTTCGGACTAGAAGGATTTCTGGGTGAAGAAATAGACGGGCTGGGATATAAAAGAATTGAAACAATAGACGGCAGGGTATTCTTTGAAGGTGACGAAACTGCTGTTGCCAGGGCTAACATAAACCTGAGAACAGCTGAGAGACTCTTCATTGTCGTAACTGAATTTGATGCTCAGGACTTTGATACTCTCTTTGAGTGCACAAAGCGTGCCGAGTGGGAAAAGTATCTCCCTGAAAATGCAGTTTTCCCAGTGACTGGGCACTCAATAAAGAGTAAACTGTTCAGTATACCGGACTGCCAGAAAATAGTGAAAAAAGCTATTTCGTCTAGACTAGGTTCTGTTTACAAAAAGAACTGGCTCGAAGAGACGGGAGACAGATATAAAATCGAGTTCTTCATTCTCAAAGACCACGCCTACGTCATGATTGACTGTTCCGGAGACTCTCTGCACAAGAGGGGCTACAGACCGGAATCAACCACCGCGCCTTTAAGAGAGACACTGGCTGCAGCGATGGTGAAGATTGCAAGACCCAGGGAGAATGTTCTGTTCTGGGATCCTATGTGCGGCTCAGCCACAATTGCAATTGAGGCAGCACTCATTATGACGAACACTGCGCCTGGACTGCACAGGCATTTTGATGCTGAAAAGTTCGGCTTTGTAGGAAAAAAGGTCTGGGAAGATGCATTCAATGAAGCAAAAAACGCCGTTGTTGAAACGACTTTTGAAGCATATGCTTCGGACATAGACGAAAATGCGGT
This sequence comes from Clostridiales bacterium, assembly GCA_024693345.1. GTDB lineage: Bacteria > Bacillota > Clostridia > Oscillospirales > CAG-272 > CAG-841. The sequence goes on along the minus strand of JAILLB010000006.1, from coordinate 62,036 downwards.
TAATATAGCTAAGCAGTGTGTCAAGAACGCAGGAATGGAAAAAGTCATAAAAGTCTTCAGACAGGATGCCCTTAAGATAACGACTGAAGGCAGAAGGGGAACTGTTGTGTGCAATCCTCCGTACGGAGAGCGCCTTGTTTCACTGAAAGAAGCTGAGAGGCTTTATACAGAAATGGGCAAGCATTTTGCCACTCTTGACAACTGGCAGTTCTATGTCCTGACAAACAACGAAAACTTTGAAAAGTTTTTCAAGAGAAAAGCGGATAAAAAGAGAAAACTGTACAACGGAATGATTCCGTGCATTTACTACCAGTTTTTCAAAAAGCAGGAAGGGAAAAGATAAGAATATGATTGTTGAGAGAATCAATCAGCTAGTAGATTATGCAATATGTCATGGCCTTATAACAGAGGATGACAGAATCTGGGCAGTCAACAGGCTGCTGGAAAAGCTGCGTATTGACTCATATGAACCAATTGAATATTCTGAATGCGATGATCTCGAAACAATTCTTTCGGATATAAACCGGTATGCAGTAGAGAAAGGCATCGTGGAAAGCGATGGAAAGGCATATACAGATCTCTTTGACACATCTGTCATGGGGATATTGACGCCTCCTCCGCACGAAGTTATTTCAAAATTTTGGGCGCTTCATGATGTTTCGCCTGAAATTGCCACAGACTGGTATTATGAATTTTCAAAATCCACCGATTATATCAGGACATACAGAGTTAAAAAAGACCTCAAGTGGGTTGTTGAGTCCGATTACGGTGATATAGACATTACGATTAACCTGTCAAAACCGGAAAAGGATCCGAAGGCTATAGCAGCTGCAAAATCTGCTCCTCAGAGCGGTTATCCCAAGTGCCTGTTATGTGCCGAAAGTGAAGGATTCGCAGGCAATCTGAGATATCCAGCAAGACAGAATCACAGAATAATACCGATGGATCTTTACGGAGAAAAGTGGTATTTGCAGTATTCACCTTATGTGTATTACAACGAACACTGTATTGTACTGTGTTCAGAACACAGACCGATGCAGATAAACAGGAATCTGTTTGAAAGAATGATGGACTTTATTTCCATCCTTCCTCACTATTTCCTAGGTTCAAATGCGGATCTGCCTATAGTCGGAGGATCAATTCTCAGCCATGACCATATGCAGGGCGGAAGATACGTGTTTGCAATGGAAAAAGCCCCAATAATCAAGGACATCAGTTTTGCCGGATACGACGATGTTGAAGCTGGAATTGTCAAGTGGCCTTTGTCCGTAATAAGACTCACTTCGTATAACAGAAAAAGTATGCTGGATCTGGCAGAAAAGATACTTACATTCTGGAGAGTTTATTCAGACGAAGAAGCATTTGTGTTTGCAGAAACCAATGGCGAAAAGCACAACACAATAACACCTATTGCAAGAAGAAAAGGTGAAAAATACCAGCTTGATCTCGTTCTGAGAAACAATATAACGACAGATGAGTATCCACTTGGTGTTTATCATCCGCATCAGGACAAACACAACATCAAAAAAGAAAACATAGGGCTCATTGAAGTCATGGGACTAGCTGTACTGCCATCAAGACTCAAAAAAGAGATGTCTGATCTTGAAGAAGCAATTCTCTCCGGAAGAGATATTACTGAAGACAGTGTGTTATCAAAGCACAGTGCATGGCTTGACAGTTTTAAAGGCAAATATACGTTCACAAAAGAAAACACATGGGATATCCTGAAAAAAGAAATAGGGAATACATTTGTTGCTGTACTGGAAGATGCGGGAGTATACAAATGTAATGAATCAGGGCTGCATTCATTCATGAGATTTGTTGATATAATTAACAAATAGTGGATAAAATTTGCATATTTTTACATATGGTTTTGTATCAATTTGTTTAATTTGTCTATTTTTTCGACAAAAGCATTGCTGTATAATTTTAAAGAATTTACGGAAGGAAAAGGGAAACTATCCCCGTTAATAGTATGGATCTTTTTGATAAGTGCTATCAGTTTACAACTGCAGACGAAGTCAGGGAAAAAGGCATATATCCATATTTCCACGAACTGCAATCAAAGCAGGCCAATGAGGTTATTATGGAAGGCAAGAGGAGAATCATGTTGGGTTCCAACAACTATCTCGGCCTTACAACAAATCCTGAGGTAATGGAAGCGGCAATCAAAGCCGTAGAAAAGTATGGCACAGGATGTTCCGGTTCCAGATTCCTGAACGGAACGCTCGAACTCCATCTTGAACTCGAAGAAGAGTTGGCTAAGTTCCTTGGCAAAGAAGCTGTCGTTACTTTTTCAACCGGATTCCAGACAAACCTCGGTATTATAAGCTCACTGGTGAGAATCGGTGATTATGTCGTATGCGACAAGGAAAACCACGCAAGCATTTATGATGGCTGTAAGCTTTGTTTCGGAAAGAAAGTGACATTCAATCACTCAGATATGGAGGATCTCGAAAGAGTCCTGAAAACAATACCTGAAGAAGCTGGAAAACTTATTGTTACTGACGGCGTATTCAGCATGGGCGGAGATATAGCAAAGCTCCCTGAAATAGTCAGACTGGCTAAGCAGTACAATGCAAGAGTCATGGTTGATGATTCACATGCTTTAGGTGTTATAGGAAAAGGCGGAAGAGGAACAGCAAGCCACTTCAATCTCGAAGATGATGTTGACATCTATATGGGAACATTCAGTAAATCCCTGGCAAGCCTTGGCGGATTCATGGCAACTTCATATAAAGTCGCAGATTTCGTCAGACACAACTCCAGACCCTTCATTTTCTCGGCATCAATGACTCCGTCATCAGCAGCATCAGCTCTTGCTGCTTTGAAAGTGCTTGAGTCGCATCCAGAACTCGTGGATAAACTGAGACACAACTCACAGTACATGCGTCAAAAACTCGTGGAAAAAGGTGTAGAAACAATGATGTCAGAAACACCGATTATCCCGATTTACACATATGAACTTGAGAGAACACTATATATTACAAAGCGTTTGTTCGATGAAGGTGTATATGCCAACAGTTCTGTTCCGCCGGCAACTCCTCCGGATGGATGTCTTGTCAGAACAAGTCTGATGGCTACTCATACCGACGAATTGATTGACGAAGCCGTGGAGATTATCTCCAGAGTGCTCAAAGAGTGCTGATATGAGCTCATCTGTCAACTCTAAGCAGGTTGCGGTAATCACGGGAGGGTCAAGCGGAATAGGCCTGGAAACGGCCAAAAAACTGTCTCAAACGTGTGTGGTTTACATCATCAGCAGAAAAGAGTTCCAATTCGACGGATTAAAGCACATCTGTGCTGATGTTTGTGATGATTCTTCTGTCAGCAATGCCATTTCCAAGGTTATTGAGGAAGAAGGAAAAATAGACATACTGGTTACTTGTGCAGGATCAGGTATTTCCGGAGCCGTTGAGTTTACCGATATAGCTGATGTCACAAAACAGGTTGATGTGGTTTTCAAGGGAACGGTCAATGCTGTTCATGCAGTCCTTCCTCAGATGAGAAAGCAGAAGAGTGGAAGAATAGTGTGTGTCAGCTCGGTTGCAGCAGTTGCACCGATTCCTTTCCAGACTTACTATTCTGCATCAAAGTCTGCTGTTAACACGTTTGTTTGTGCTACCGCAAATGAAGTAAGACCATACGGAATCACTGTATGTGCCGTAATGCCGGGTGACACAAAGACCGGATTTACTGACAACAGAAAAAAGATCGAAAAAGGTGATGAAGAGTATTCGGGCAGAATCTCCAAGTCTGTCAGAAGAATGGAACAGGACGAGAAAAACGGAGTGCCTGCAGAGAAGGTAGGCAAATTCATAGCAGACAAGTCTCTTGCATCACATGTAAAGCCTTTGTACACTGTTGGTTTTTCATACAAACTGATTACCGTGGCATTGAAATTTCTTCCAATAAGATTTGCCAACTGGGTATTGTACAAATTATACGCGAATTGAATATGAACATCGGCCGGTGATTGATCGGCCGTTTTTCTTTTTTTTTGGTATTGTATTTTTTGTTGCAAGTGATACAATATTGCGGTAATATTCTGCGAATTCATTTTGGATTTGCATTGAAAAAAGGAACAATTAATGAAAACAAAAGTGGTGCACTTTATAAAGTCGCACGTTGTATTCTGTGTGGCAGTTATTTGCGCTGTTGTAAGCTGCTTTCTGGTGCCACCCGACAAAGAATATCTGTCATATATAGACTACAAGACAATAGCATGTCTGTTTGCGACACTGGCGGTTGTCTGTGCATTGAGAGATATAATGTTCTTTACGATAATCTCTCGTAAGATAGTTAGAGTGGTCGGAAATCTCAGAGTTCTGGCAATCATTCTGATAGTAATGACATTTATAGGGTCCATGCTGATTGCAAACGATATGGCTCTCATTACGTTTTTGCCTCTCGGATATCTGTCGTTGTCAGTAACGGGTCAGGAAAAACACAGCGCATACATTTTTATACTGCAAAATATATCGGCTAACCTAGGAGGAATGCTTACTCCTTTCGGTAACCCTCAAAATCTGTACCTTTACTCATATTTCAATATACCGACGGGCGAATTCATGGGAATAATGGTAATACCGTTTATTCTTGCTGTTTTGATGCTTGTGGCATGCTGTCTGCCGCTGCCTGCAGAAAAACTGAAAGTGGATGAGCAGATTTCAAAACCATTGCCACCTGTAAGAACAACTGTATACATAGTGATGTTTGTTCTGTCAATACTTGCAGTGTTCAGAATTTTGCCATATTATATCGTAGCAGCCCTCATATTCGTTGTTTTGATGTTTATGGACAGGGAAGCTTTGGCGGCCGTAGATTACCCGCTGTTACTCACATTTGTGGCATTCTTCATCTTTGCCGGAAACATGTCAAGGCTTACGTTTATTCATGACTTGCTTTCGGGACTGTTGGATAAGAGTACATTCCTTGTCTCACTTGCATCATGTCAGGTTATAAGTAACGTTCCTACAGCGATACTGCTTTCAAGGTTCACTGACAATTTCAAAGAATTGCTGCTGGGAGTCAATATAGGCGGTACGGGAACACTGATTGCATCTCTTGCAAGCCTTATAACTTACAGTGAATTCAAAAAGTTGTATCCGAATGACGGAAAGAAATATATTAAAACATTTGTTCTTTTGAATTTGCTTTTCCTTGTTGTACTCGGTGCAATTACATACTTCTTCTTATTGTGAAAAAAAGCGCTCCAATACTGGGCGCTTTTCTGTAAGTTGTTCTATTTTTCAATTGGCTTTATAAAGCATGCTCTTGTCTTGTGGTGAACTCTGTTGAATCTTGCCCACATGGCCTGGATTTCTTTGTTTTCTGTCAAAGTCGGACCGGTTTCGGCATATTCAATGCCGTCGCTTATGGCATTTCTGATTCCTTGCTCCAGAATAATGGCCAATGCGCCTTTTTCTCTGTAGTCAGGATCAACTGCGACAAGTAGCATATCAAGAACTTTTGCATGTTTTATCTGATATAGGAAATCAATAAAACCAAACGGGAACAAGTGTCCGTTGTGTCTTTTCAGTGCATCGACAGGTGTATGTATCATCAATCCATAAGCTACGAGATCATTGTTTTCGTTATATACCATCGGCAAATACTTGGGGTCTATCATGGGCAGGTACTGTGCTGCCAGGTGATGCATTTCATCTTTGCTGTAGGGAACATAACCATACAAGTCTGCATAGCATTTATTTGTAAGACTCAGAACTTCCTCAACATATGGTTTCAGGTTTTCGTTCTTTTTGAGTTGAACGGGTCTTAGTTTAAATCTTTTCTGACACAAACCGGATAATTTTGTGAAGAGCGGATCCATTTCCTTAGGAATCGGCACTCTGTATTCATTCCACACTGCGTCTTCGACATATCCGAGTTTTTTCAGGTGTTCAACATAGTATTCGTATGTGTAGAATGTCATGAAAGAGTTCTTCTGGTCGAATCCGTAAGTGAGCATTCCTTCTTTGTCCTGATCGCTGTATCCGAGCGGTCCTACTATCTCATCAAGTCCGTATTCAAGTCCGAATTCTTCGACTGCTTTTAACAATGCTTTTGTAACTTCAATATCATCAATCATGTCGATTCTGTTGAAGCGAACACGTTTCTGATTGTATTTTTCATTTGCATACTTGTTTATTATTCCGCAGACTCTTCCGACAATTTTGCCGTCTTTATATGCCAGCAGCAGTTTGAAAATGCAGTGGCTTGTCTGCGGGTTCTTGCCCGGAGAGAGATTCTCAATCTCATCTTCATACAGATAAGGTGTGAAGTATTCGCACCCTTTATATAGCTTTACCGGAAAGTCAATAAACTTTCTCAGCATGCTTTTGCCTTTTACTTCGCGAATTTCAATCATGAAAACCTCCGATACGTGTAAAAAGTACCATCAATTAATTCTTGAACTATTATATCCCAGCACAGGGAAAAACACAACACGACATTGTCTTCTCACTGACTGGATTTTCTTCTTATGTTCAGCAATCTCTCAAAACTGCCGCTTTGTATATATTCTGCCAGAACATACTGATCAAAGACGGGAACAGTGCACGAGAGGAAAAACAATTTCTTTTCGTATACTTTTTTGAGTTCATCAGGCAGAATCATGTATCCGATTCTGATTGACGGTGAAATGCTCTTTGAAAAAGTGTTCAGATATATGACACGCTGACTGCTGTCCATTGAAAACATGGTTTCAAGGGGCTTTTTTGAATAAACAAATTCCGAATCAAAATCATCTTCTATGATATACCCGTTGTTATCAACTGCCCAGTCTATATACTCGCGTCTCTTTCCCGCTGAAGCAGTAATACCGGAAGGGTAGCTGTGGAAAGGAGATACGTGGAGAACAGATGCTTTTGTTTTCTTTAATGTCTCGGTGGGAATACCGTCTTTTTCAAGCTTCAATTGTTCGACATGAGCACCATTCAGTTTGTACACACTGCTAATTTTCTCATATGACGGATTTTCGATTGCATATGTCTTTTTTGTTCCGAACAGGTAAACTATAAGGCTGTACAGATATTCAGCACCTGACCCTATAACTATGTTCTTCGGGTTTACGTTCATGTTCCTGTATCGCTTAAGAAAAGTGGCAATCTCGTTTCTGAGACAAGCGCAGCCCATTGTGGGAGGTTTTATGCTCGTTATTTCAGGCATTTCCGAGATTACTTTTCTCATTATCTTTGCCATCGAAGGCTGAATTGCATCTCCCGTTGCGACTTCCTTGTCCTCATCTTCATCAAGTAACTCATAAGGGTTTGATGGATTCGTATTTACCTTTACGACGTTTGATACATAAAAACCGCTCTTGGGTCTGGACTCAATGTACCCTTCGTCCTGCAGAAGAGAATATGCATTCTCCACGGTAATGACGCTAATGGAAAGATGATCGGACAGAGCTCTTTTGGACGGCAGTTTTTCGCCCTTTTTTATAGCTCCGGATTCTATGTCATCTTTTATGCACCTATAGAGATAAATGGTTTTGGAAACATTCTTTCTGTTGTCCATTGAATATGTTAGCATGGCAAACTGACCTTAATAAATATTTCATTTCTGATGATACAAATAATACCAGATGGGTATATAATAAAGCAAGAACACAAGAATAGTCAAGAGGTTGTTATGGAAAACAATAAAAGAATTCCAATCAGGATTATAACGGTGACAGCAGTTTTTACTGCAATGAATATAGTAATGAGTTCTTTCTCTGTACCGGTTCCGGGAGGACACCTTTACCTCAATGATGTGATTATAGCGGTGGCATCGATGCTTTTGGGACCATTGCCTGCTTTTGTTGTGGGAGGCGTAGGAGCTTTTCTTGGCGACCTGTTCTTCTATCCTGCACCGATGTTTGTATCCCTTGTAACTCACGGACTTCAGGCGGTTGCGATTTCTATCATCTCGCACAGATTCAGAAAAGAGAACCTTCTTCTCGGATCAGATGAAGACCCAATATTCTGGAAATCCATTCTGGCTGTTTTCGTCGGTGCAGTAATAATGGTAGTAGGCTATTCATTTGGAAGAGCATACATTTACGGAAATCCTGAACAGGCACTTCTGAAACTGCCGTACCAGATTCTTCAGGCATTTGTCGGAGGATTCCTCGGAATCATACTTGTGTTTGTGGTAGATCTGAAAGGAATATACAGAAAGATATTCAAGTTCTGAAATTGACGACAACATATACAACAGACCCCGAAATTGCTTTCGGGGTCTTGCCGTATCTGAATATATTTATTCTTCTGCTGTTGCGACAGGTTCTGCTGCGGGTTCACCGGATGGAACCGTCTCGCTTTCAGCTGCCTTTCTCTCTTCGAGCTGACGGCAGATGTCGTCATATGTCTTTTCATCAAGTTTGTATTTCTTCTGATACAGAATGTATGAGACAAATCCGAATACTATCGGGATGAGCACCATTGCCATGAGAAGGCCTAATGTCTGTGACGATTCAACGCCATCAATTACTGATTTAATACCTTCCATACGTTCAACATCTGTGATCTCTCCAAGTTGAGCCTGCTGCTCAAATGATGAAATGAGGTTTGTCTTTTCAGTGATGTTGAAGATGAGATAGGTGAGTGAAGTCAAAGCAACTACAATTGCGCTGCCCATCTTTGTGAGAAGAGGACGCATTGAAGTAATGATTGCTTCGTTGCGGTGTGTTGTGAGCAACTGGTTGTATTCTACCGTGTTTACTATAGAAATCATCATGATGAGGTAGAATGCATAGAGTCCGAGGTTTACTGTCATGTATCCGACTGTAAGAATAATGAAGCTTATATCAGCAAGTCCTGCGCCGGGAACAGGTGACAGAATCAAACCGCCGAGAATTTCAAGTACACTTCCGAATGCTACCATAATCATTCCGAAGGTCATGAGTTTCTTTCTTGAAAACTTTCTTGAAAGTGCAGGGTAAGCAAGCATCAAAACAGCAGTTGCAGCAACGCCTACCATTGAGAAGACTGAATACAGTCCACCTTCATATCCATAGCGGAAGTAGATAAAACTTGAGCCTATTCCACCGAATACGAGAGAGTTTGCTATCTGCTGAACAAGGAATATTACTATCATCCAGCGGAGCTGATCGTTTTGTTTGATGGTACGGAAGAATCTTCTGAAGTTCAGTTTCATCTTCGGTTCCATATCATCGCCCCTGTGCTCCTTGGCACCAAACAAGGTGAAGAGGATAAATACAGGTCCGAGTATTGCTATAATCAATGCAATGACGCCGTATGCAGTTCCGGCACTTCCTCCGATAGCCATGTTACCTGTTGTGAGAACAGGAATAAGGACGGATGCCAGAGTCGAACCAACGCCCGCAAAGAATGTTGCTCTTGATGTGTACTGGTTGCGAAGATCTGCGTCTCTTGACATTGCAGGAATCATGCCCCAGTATGAGATATCGTGCATCGTATATGTAATGCTGTATGCAAAATAGATTATTCCGAAGAATACAACAAATCCCCATCCCTGAAGTTGCATGTTGAATGCAAGGTAAATAACGATTGATGTGGATAATACACCGATGAGAAGCCAGGGTTTGAATTTACCCCATTTTGTTCTCGTTATCTCAATAATGTTACCCATGATCGGGTCATTGAGTGCATCGAAGATACGTGCGGCAACCATGATGCCTGTAATTGCAAGCAGCTGTTCTGCAGTCAGTTGTTTTGTGAAGAGGATGTATGTAAGAATACAGTTGTTAAATAAGAAATACATCATGTCTCTACCGATCGTGCCGAGCGGGTAGAAAATCAGATTTTTCTCTCTTTTCTTACGTTTTCTCTTTGAAATGGGTTGTCCCGGAGCATCTACGTTGTGCTCAATGGGCTTGTTATTCATTTCTTCCATTTGTTGGGTAGCTCCTTTTCAATTTGCTAAATAACATGATAGTATATTTTCACAAAAAAAGCCATATAAAAATACATAAATATGTCTATTTTGTCAAAAGTAAACAAAATTAATTGACAAATTCGGCAAAAATGACGATTTTTACAGTGACAAGACACGAAAAACTGCAGGCCATTTGACCTGCAGTTTTTTGATTTCCATATCTTTTTTGAGAATGCATGATTCTTCTTACTTATTTCATCAGACTTGATGGCGTTTCCTGACCGGAACCCAGATTGCGCTGTGGTAATCAGGATCAGTCATCTCACCGTTTACACAGTCGTACCATTCGACCGTAGCATTTCCGAATAGTTCGTAATCCGGATTTCCTGGTAGCCATTCCTGGAAAATTTGCGTGTTAATCCTCTGTAGTGTCTCAGGGTTAGGACCAATGCAGTTGAATACAGCCCACTCGCCACGCGGAAATTCATAGACGACCATTCCTTCAGGTACATCTCCTCCAGTATATCTTCCGGCAACCAGATATCTGAACTTTCCACCGCCTATATCGTCGATGCAGACACCATACTCGCCGATGCAGTTATCTACCAGTGCCTGTTCATAAGGATTGGCAGGAGCATTTCCCGCATAAACGTTTTTAGCATACTTCTCGCAGATTTCATCCCAGAATTCAGGTATTTTTTTATACGATGATTCCATGTCAAATACTTTCTGAAATCCAATCACCTTAAAAGGGAACATTGGTGCAATTTTGTAATCCATTTCGTAACCTCCTTGAACGGATAATTTGATTGTCAGTGGAAGAAAGGGTGTTATGTCAGCCCCGGCACGAACTTGAGAAGGAGTTGCTCCGTGAAATCGTGTAAATGCTTTCGTGAAGCTCTCCGGTGTTTCATACCCATATCGCAAAGAAATATCAATCACTTTATCATTCGTATTTTGAAGATCGCAAGCAGCGAGATACAATCTGCGGTTCCGGATGTATTCCCCTAAGCCCATTCCGGTCATTACAGAAAAACCTTTCTGGAGAAAAAAGGGAGACAGATGCACCTGATCAGCTACTTGTTGTGTACTGATGTCTTCGGTTATATGACTCTCAATATATTCGATTGAAGTCCTGACACATGTTAACCACTCCATATAGACAACCTCCTTGTCTTGTTGTTCCGATTATATCATACTCAAATTGTTTATTCTTGTCTTTTTTTGCTCATTTTTGTCTATGTTAAATTCAGCAAAAGGGAATTGAAACAGTATATGAAAAACCCCGGAAACGCTGTGTTTCCAGGGCTTTGACTGTTTTGAAGTATCGGTTAACGCTTTGAGAACTGAGGAGCTCTTCTTGCCGCTTTGAGACCGTATTTCTTTCTTTCTTTTTCTCTCGGGTCTCTTGTGAGGAATCCTGCCTTTTTAAGGGGAGCTCTGTAAGCTTCATCAACCTGAAGGAGAGCCTTAGCGATGCCGTGACGGATTGCGCCTGCCTGGCCTGAAATACCGCCGCCTGCTGCTGTGCAGACAACATCGAATTTGCCCATTGTTTCAGTAACTTCGAAAGGCTGATTAACAATCAATTTAAGAGTTTCAAGACCGAAATAATCATCTATTGTACGTCCGTTGATAACGATAGAACCTGAGCCTACATATACGCGAACACGTGCAATGGATTTTTTTCTTCTACCTGTACCATAGAAATACGGTTTAGCACTAGTATACATTGTTCCTTATCCTTCCTTTCTTATTCAACTGTGTACTCAACGGGCTTCTGAGCCTGATGGTTGTGATCCGGTCCTGCATATACTTTCAGACGTGTGAAAGCAGAATCGCCGAGTGTGTTGTGGGGAAGCATGCCTTTAACAGCAAGTTCCATTGCTCTTTCAGGTTTGGTTTCCATAAGAGTCTTGTAGTTGACTTTCTTAAGTCCGCCGATATATCCTGAATGATGATAATAATACTTGTTTTCGAGCTTCTTTCCGGTAAGAACAGCCTTTTCAGCATTAACTATGATAACAAATGAACCACAGTCAACATGAGGTGTATATTCAGGTGTATTCTTTCCTCTGAGAAGATCAGCAGCAGCTACAGCAGTTTTTCCGAGCGGTTTGCCGGCTGCATCGATTACATACCAGTTGCGTGTAACCGTTTCTTTTTTTGCCATGTAAGTTGACATTATTAAGATCCTCCGATTTGTGATTTTGCGCTCTGTAAGGGCGCTTTTTTCGTGAACGCATGAATTATATCATTACGTTCATTTCATTGTCAATAGAAATTTTTTCAAAAATTAATTTACGATACCCGTATATCCGTATATCTCTTAAAATCTCCGTTTTTCATATCATTTGCTCGCTTATTATTTTTCAAAAAAATTTGATTACACAGACAACTTTTTGCCATAATTGTTTGAATGGGACATATATAGGAGCAAAAAAGTGTTTTTTCGACGGATATTTATGGTATAATATCATGTAACTATTTTATAGGGAAATTATTATGAGAGACAAGTTGAACGGAATTGAAGAAAAATATCTGCAGATCTCTGCAATGCTTGAAGACCCGAATGTTGTATCGGATCAGGAAAAGTTTAAGTCGCTGACAAAAGAGTACAGCAGGCTAACACCTATTGTCGAGAAATTCAGAGAACTCAAGTCATATGAGCAGAGCCTGGTTGATTCGGAAGAGCTGATGAATGATTCAGATCCTGAAATCAAGAAGCTGGCTCAGGAAGAATACGTCGATGCAAAAGAAAAAATAGATTCATGCACGCTCGAGCTCAGAAAACTTCTTCTGCCTACAGATCCGAATGATGACAAAAACGTCATTGTTGAGATAAGAGGCGGAGCAGGCGGGGACGAGGCAGCGCTGTTTGCAAATTCGCTTTTCAGAATGTATTCAATGTATGCAGCATCACACAGGTTTAAGGTTGAAGTAATGTCTTCGAGTGAAACCGGACTCGGAGGACTTAAAGAAGTTGTGTTTACAATTGAAGGCAAAGGCGCATATTCGAGATTGAAATATGAGTCAGGTGTTCACAGAGTGCAGAGAGTGCCTGAAACAGAAGCATCCGGAAGAATTCACACTTCAACAGTAACTGTTGCAGTTCTTTGTGAAGCAGATGATGATATAAACATCGAAATAAAGCCTGAGGACCTTGAAGTTGAAACAATGAAATCCAGCGGAGCAGGCGGTCAGCATATAAATAAGACAGAATCCGCAATCAGAATTCTGCATAAGCCTAGCGGAATAGTCGTTGAATGTCAGGAAGAGAGAAGCCAGTTCCAGAACAGGGAAAAGGCGATGAACCTTCTCAAGGCAAAACTGTATAACATAGAAAAAGAAAAGCGCGACAATGAACTCAAAAACGAGCGCAGAAGCCAGATCGGAACAGGTGACCGCAGCGAGAGGATAAGGACATATAACTTCCCGCAGGGACGCGTTACCGACCACAGAATAGGATTGACCATTCACAGCATAGAAGCATTTATGAATGGTGACATGGACAAAATGATAGATGCTCTTGGAGAGGCTGATACAGCAGAAAAACTCAAGAGCGGCGAGGGAGATATTTCTTGACAACTAGATTTGTTGAAATAGATAAAAACAGAGAACTTGAACCTCAGCTTGTTGAGGCAGCAGATGTAATAAAGAACGGTGGACTGGTAGCTTTTCCGACTGAAACGGTTTACGGTCTCGGTGCCAGTGCGCTCGATCCTGATGCGTCAAAAAGGATATACCTTGCAAAAGGACGTCCTTCCGATAATCCGCTTATTATCCATATTTCTAAGTCTGAAGAAGCTGAAAAGTACTGCTTTACAAGTGATTTGTACTACAAACTGGCAGAAAAATTCATGCCAGGACCCATCACGGTCATAATGAAGAAAAAGGACATTGTTCCTTCTACCGTGACTGGCGGACTTGACACGGTTGCAGTGAGATGTCCTTCAGACAAAGTTGCAAGGGAACTGATCAGATTATCCGGAGTTCCGATAGCAGCTCCGTCTGCAAACACTTCGGGCAAGCCAAGCCCAACCTGTGCTCAGCATGTCAGAGATGACCTTGACGGAAAAGTCGATGTCATAATAGACGGAGGAGAGTGTGTAATAGGGCTGGAATCGACAATAGTCAAGATATGTGACGGAAACGTATCGCTTTTAAGACCAGGCGGCATATCCGTTGAAATGCTCGAAAGCGTTTGCGGAAAAATAAATATAGACAAAGCGGTAAGAGAAAAACTACCGGACAATGTCAAACCACAGGCCCCCGGAATGAAATACAGACACTATGCACCTGAAGCAAAAGTGTATTTGATTGTTGATGACAATTCGTCGGATTTTGAGAACAGAGCTGTCAAGTTCATCAATTCAAAGATAGAACAGAATCCAAAGACGGGTGCGATGTGCTGCAGCGAAATCTGCAGATGTCTCAATGGAGAGTATATTAAAGATTTAGGCTCGAAAAATGACAAAGCAGAACATGCAAAGAAACTGTTTGCTTTTCTGCGGGAGTTTGATGAAACCGATGTGACGGAGATTTATGCTGTCACGGAAGATGAATCGGGAATCGGCCTGGCAGTAAAAAACAGAATGCTGAAAGCTTCAGGATACAATATTATTGAAATCTGAGAGGTTATTATGATAATCGGATTGACTGGATCAATAGGATCGGGAAAGAGTGCGGTAGCGGAAATTGCTTCCGGACTCGGTTTTGCCGTTGTCGACTGCGACAAGATTTCCCACTCAATTAACGATGATCCTGAATTTGTAAAGGGAATAATCAAAGTGTTCGGCTCCGATTGCATAGTTGAAATTGAAGGCAGACAGAGTGTTGACAGAAAAGCGGTTTCTGAAAAAGCATTTGAATCAAAAGAAAATGTTAAACTGCTTGAATCCGTGAGTTACCCTGTTATTCTTGCCCGCGTCAGAGAACAGTCGAGTGCCTCTGTTGCCATGGGACTGCCGTGCATAATAGATGCACCGACACTTTTCCAGTCGGGCTTGAATGATTACTGCGACTGTACCATAGGAATCGTTTCTGATGACAAAATAAGGCTCAACAGGGCCGTTATAAGAGGCGGGCTGAGCGAGAGGGAGATTATAGCCAGAATGGCAGTACAGCCATCAAATGATTTCTACATGGAAAAGTGTGACTACATAATCGAAAACAACTCAACACTGGAAGTATTGAAAGACAATGTGACAAAACTGCTTTCGAAGATTAACACAGGGGGTTAGCCTTGAAAAAAGACATTAACAAAATCCTGTGGATTCTCATAATAATACTTTCGGTCCTTATTATCGCTGTCACTGTTACGCTGATTGTCTATTACAGCACTGACAGAACACCCGATTCCAAGTATTACAGACAAGATGAATGCATAAACAAGTACTCAGACATCATCACGAAGTACTCAATCAAATACAAGGTTGATGAGAATCTCATCAAGGCCATGATTATGGCTGAGAGCAGTTTCAATAAGGATGCGGTGTCAAAATCCGGTGCCATAGGACTTATGCAGATGATGCCGTCAACGTATAACGACCTGAAAGAAAAACTCGGATTCACTCTTCCGCCTGAAGAGGCGTTGAAGGATCCTGAGACAAACATAGCGTGCGGTGTGTATTATTACGCAACATACTGTTCTGTTGTGGGGGGAACGAATGCATCACTGGCGGCTTACAACTGCGGTCCAAACAGAGTCAGATCCTGGATGACTGAACTTGGCGGTGAAGTAGACATTGCAGTTGAAGACATACCTATTGAGTCAGTTAAGACATATGTCAAGAGGATTATGAAGTATTACAACAGCTATTGTCTCTACTACGGTGAAGCTCCGGACTACGATTCAGTCCTTTTGCCAAGAGAAACTGCACTTGAATATGCGAAAAAGTACGGACAGAAGTATAAAGTCGATTACAACCTCATAATGGCAATTATCGAGACGGAGAGCAGCTTCTACTGCTACAGGACATCCAAAACCGGTGCGATTGGCCTGATGCAGATAATGCCTGATACATTTTCAGTGGACATAGCACAGAATCTCAACCTGGAAGACAATCCGGATCAACTGTACGACCCGGAATTCAACATAATGTGCGGGGCGTATCTGCTCCACTGGCTGGATTACAGACTTGACGGTATTAACGAAATATCTATCTCTTACCATGTCGGAGTGACACAGATTAAATCCTGGCTTGAGGATGATAATTATTCGGAAAACGGACGTCTTATTACTGACAAGCTTCCTGAAGAAGCCCAGAATTATCTTTTCAAAGTAATGGGTCATTACAGAAGGTCCATAAGACTTGACGGAGAAGATAAAGGATATAAATTTGATTAAAATTTCATGGAGGATATAAAGATGGCAAACGAAAAGAAAACATCAGACAAATTAAAGGAGAAACTGTTTTTCAGCAATCCGAGTTGTTATGAGAAAATGACTGAAGCTGATGTGAAAAAGGCTTATGACTACTGCGAGGGATACAAGAAATTCCTCGATGAAGGAAAGACCGAAAGAGAATTTGTAAAAGCATCAATTGAATACCTTACAAAGAAGGGATTCAAGGAGTTTGATTTCGGTGCAAAGATTAAAGCAGGAGACAAGTACTACTACAACAACCACAACAAATCTCTTGCTGCTTTCGTAATAGGTAAGGAAACACTGGACAAGGGCCTTAACATTACAGCTGCCCATATAGATTCACCGAGAGTGGATTTCAAACAGCACCCTGTATATGAAGCTGACGGAATGTGTTTCTTCAAGACACACTATTACGGCGGAATCAAGAAATATCAGTGGACTACTATACCACTTGCCCTCCACGGAGTTGTAACAAAGGCAAACGGCGAGACAGTCACAATTAAAATAGGTGACGAAGAAAACGACCCGGTTTTCTATATAAACGACCTTTTGATTCACCTCTCCGGTGATCAGATGAGAAAGACTCTCAGCGATGGTATAACAGGCGAACAGCTGAATGTTCTCGTAGGCTCAAAGCCTTATCCTGATGTAAAAGCTGATGGAATTAAACTGAATGTTCTAAATATATTGAATGAAAAATACGGAATCACTGAAGCAGATCTCATGTCTGCTGAACTTTGTGCAGTGCCTGCATCCAAGGCTCGCGACATCGGCTTTGACCGTTCACTGATTGGCGCATACGGCCACGATGACAAAGTATGTGCTTATCCGTCGCTTACAGCACTTGTTGAATGCTCAAAAGCACCCGTTCACACCTGCATGGCCATTCTTGCTGACAAAGAGGAAATAGGCAGCGAAGGAAACACAGGTATGCAGTGCGAAGTGTTCTTTGACATCATTTCAGATATGGCAAAGACTCAGAAGGTTCTGGATGCAGTTGTCAGAAAGAACGCAAAATGCCTTTCAGCTGACGTCAATGCTTGTTTTGACCCCAATTTCCCCGAAACATGTGAGAGAAGAAACTCCTGTTTCATGAACAAGGGCGTTGTAATTACCAAATTCACAGGCTCCAGAGGTAAATCCGGATCAAACGATGCAAGCGCAGAATTCATGGGTTATGTCCGCAATCTGCTCGATGAAAACAAAGTCGTATGGCAGACATCCGAACTTGGAAAAGTTGACCAGGGCGGCGGCGGCACAGTTGCAAAATTCATTGCCAAAAAGAATGTTGACACTATAGATATAGGGGTACCGGTCATTTCAATGCATGCTCCTATCGAAGTGGTCGGAAAAACCGATGTCTACATGACACACAAGGCTCTGGCTGCGTTCTTTAAAGCGTAAGGTTTTTTTGATGTTCTATTTCATAATCTCGACGCTGATTGATTTCGACGTACTGCTGATTCTTGCAGCAGTGATTCCTGCAATCATACTCATGATTGTTGTAAACAGACTGGATAAACTCGAAAAAGAGAAGCCTTCAATGCTTTTAAAGATGGTTCTGTTCGGAATATTGTCGGCGAACCTTGCTTTGTTGCTGGAAAAAATCGGAGATACAGTCCTTTGTGTATTTGTCTCACAGGAAGACAAACTATACAACATATTGCTGTATTTCCTGGTTGTAGGTTTATTTGAGGAATTGTCAAAATACTTGCTGTTGCACTTAGGGAGCTGGAAGAGCAAAGAATTCAATTGTCAATTTGACGGGGTAGTATATGCTGTATTTGTATCGCTTGGCTTTGCCCTCTGGGAAAACATAAGCTATGTTTTGCACTATGGCTTTTCTACAGCGCTTTTAAGAGCACTGACGGCTGTTCCCGGCCATGCTTGTTTTGGAGTGTTCATGGGCATCTTCTACGGGCTGGCGCGTGGATATAAGGCAAAAGGAAACAAGGCTGCAAAGAATTTCTGCAAGCTTCTTGCCTTGCTCATTCCGGCAGCCATTCACGGGGCATATGACTATGTTGCCTCTGTTGAGTCTCAGTATGGTGACTTTGTGTTTATAGGTTTCGTTCTTGTATTATTTGTTATCTCAATTATCTTAGTCAGAAGAATGGCTAAGAAGGACAAATACTATCCCGCAGAGGTAAAAGACGAGTAAAAAAATTGCACTTGGATTTGCGTCCAAGTGCATATTTTTTTACGACTGCTGTTCGGTTGTATTCTGTTCTTTTTCAGCTGCTTTTTTCTTCCTGTTCTTTTTCGTACAGACTATGACTATTATTGCTACAATGCCCAGTACGGCAGCAAAAGGAAGAATATATATCAATACGTTCAAAAAGCCGTGAAGAACACTGACGAACGCCTTAAAAGAATCTTTGAATGTATTTCCGATTTCATCCCAGAATGTTTCTTCTTTTACCACATATTCCTTAACTTCATGAACATTCAGATATACAAAAGAATATGAGATTGAGTTTTTGTAATACTCAATTTGTGAATTCAGATAATTGATCTGAGAAGTCAGGCTTGCAATTTTGTCTTCAATTTTTATGAGTGTTGCGTAATCTGCACCTTTTCTCAATGCTTCGAAGTTGCTCTTTTCTTCAATCAGTGCATTCATCTGAGATTCAAGATCATAATACATCTTTGTTATGTCTTCTACAGTGGAAGTGCTTCTTGTGACGCTGCCAAGCTTTCCTATTTCTTCTACAAACTGATCCACGCGCTCAGAATCAACTCTGAAAGTAAAAGATGCATATTTTTCAGAATATCTTGATGTTGACTGCTGAACAGAAGAATTGGAAACATATCCGTATCCTGTTATGAGATGTTTCAGTTTCTCAAGGGTTTCATCGAATGATTTGGTATCCATATCTATATTGAATTTCTTTACCAGTTGTTGGTTATATGCTATGGACTTATCTTCGTTTGAAATATCTGAGTATTCAGGGGTGCTGATGCTCTTTGAATACTCGGAATCAACATAGGATACTGCTTTTCCGGATGAATTTGAGCAAGAACAGAGAACTGATGCAACTACAGCAATGCTAAGAAGAATAATGGTCAATTGTTTGAGTTTTTTCATAAAAAACACCCTCCTCGTCTTTTCTGTCTCTTAGACGATGGAGGGTATTATTAAATCTCAGTTATTTCCCGTATTTTGCAAGAGAAGCAATAACAACATCAAGTTTTTCCTTATATCCGACTCTCTTTGTCTTTTCTGCTTCCACCACAGCAGCAGGAGCTTTGGAAACAAATCCTTCGTTTGAAAGCTTGTTGTCTATTCTTGCTATTTCTCCGAGCAGCTTTTCTTTTTCTGCTTCAAGTCTGGCTATTTCGGCATCCATGTCGACCAAATCTGAAAGTGGAATGAAAATCTTCGCTTTGTCCGACACTATAAGCACTGAATTCTCATCATGCATATCATCCGGATACTCAACTTCAGAAGCACCGGCGAGCTTTACAAAGAACGGTGAATTGCTGTCATTGAAGGCATCCTTTTCATCGGAAACAATGTATACTTTTGCTTTTCTTGACGGAGCAACATTCATCTCTGTACGTCTGTTTCTGATTGCTTTGATAGCAGAGATAATAAGTTCGGTCTGATCTGATTCTTTATTGAATAAGAGGAAAGGATCAAATTTCGGATAACTCGTTATTACGATGCTTTCTCCTTCATGAGGAAGCTGCTGCCAGATTTTTTCTGTTATGAAAGGCATAAACGGATGCATTAGCTCCATTGTGCCTCTCAGAACGAAAGACAGAACTCTGCAGGTGTTTGTATTTCCTTCGGTATCTTCTTTGTCAAAGAGTCTCGGTTTTGCAAGTTCAAGGTACCAGTCACAAAGTGTGCCCCAGAAAAAGTCATACAGTTTTGCAAGAGCAATTCCGAGTTCGTATTTTTCGAGGTTTTCGGTTACTTCGCTGACAAGTTCCTCATATCTTGTGAGAATCCATTTGTCTTCTATCTTTAGTTTGTCTGTAGAAGGCAGCTTTGTGTCTGTCAATTCGTCCGGAATATTCATCAGAGCAAATCTTGCGGCATTCCAGATTTTATTTGTGAAGTTTCTTGCAGCTTCAATCTTTTCATCCGAGAAACGCATGTCATTTCCGGGTGAGTTTCCTGTGAGAAGAGCAAATCTAAGTGCATCGGCACCGCATTTGTCAATTATTTCAAGAGGATCAATTCCGTTTCCGAGAGATTTGGACATCTTTCTGCCCTGAGCATCTCTTACAAGACCATGGATTATGACATGGCTGAATGGTTTTTCTTTCATGCAGTACATGCCCATGGTAATCATTCTTGAAACCCAGAATGTGATTATGTCATATCCTGTAATCAGAACTGATGTGGGGTAATAATATTCCAGGTCTTCAGTCTTGTTTGGCCAACCCAGTGTTGAGAAAGGCCAGAGAGCAGAAGAGAACCAAGTGTCAAGAACATCTTCATCCTGATGAACATGCTTTGAATGACATTTCGGACATTCGGTTACGTCATTTTCAGAAACCGTTATTTCACCACAGTCTTCACAATAATATGCAGGGATTCTGTGACCCCACCAGAGCTGACGTGAAACGCACCAGTCTCTTAGTCCCTTCATCCAGTTCATGTAAATCTTTGAGAATCTGTCGGGAATGTAATCTATTGTTCCGTTTTCAACAACTTCTATTGCCTTTTCTGCAAGAGGTCCCATCTTTACAAACCACTGGCTTGATGCTATGGGTTCAACAACAGTTCCGCATCTGCAGCAGTGACCTACTGCATGAGTGCATTTCTCGATTTTTACAAGATAGCCCTGTTCTTCGAGATCTTCAACAATCTGTTTTCTTGCCTCATATCTGTCAAGGCCTGCATACTTGCCGCCTTCTTCGGTAATAATACCTTTGTTGCTTATTACGATGATAGTTTCAAGGTTGTGTCTGGATCCGACTTCAAAGTCATTCGGGTCGTGAGCGGGTGTTATCTTTACAGCACCGGTTCCGAAATCTTTTTCAACATATTCATCGGCAATAACCGGAATCTTTCTTCCGACAAGAGGGAGAACGAGAGTCTTTCCGACAAATTTGGAATATCTATCATCGTCCGGATGAACCGCAACTGCAGTATCACCAAGCATTGTCTCAGGTCTTGTGGTAGCGACTTCAATGTAACCGCTTCCGTCTTCAAGCGGATATCTGATGTGCCAGAAAGCACCTTCTGTGTCTTCATGTTCAACTTCAGCATCTGAAAGCGCTGTTTCACATCTTGGACATATATTGCTTATTCTGAAACCTCTGTACATGAGTCCGTCGTTATACAGGCTTACGAACACCTTTTTAACGGCAGCAGAGAGGTTTTCATCCATTGTGAATCTTTCTCTGGACCAGTCGCATGATGCACCCATAGCCTTGATCTGGGATATAATCCTGTTTCCGTATTTTTTCTTCCATTCCCAGACCATGTCCGTAAACTTTTCACGGCCGAGATCATATCTGCTCAGACCCTGTTCTTTGCGGAGTGTCTCTTCAACTTTAATCTGAGTGGCAATTCCTGCGTGATCGGTTCCCGGTACCCACAGAGTGTTATATCCCTGCATTCTTTTGAATCTGACAATAGTATCCTGCAGAGTTTCGTCAAGTGCATGGCCCATGTGAAGCTGTCCCGTTACATTTGGTGGCGGGATAACAACTGTAAAATGTTCTTTGTTTTTGTCCGGTGAGGGTGTGAAATACTTCTTGTCGCACCACTCCTGGTATAAAGGCTCTTCTATTTCCTTTGGGTTGTATGTTTTAGATAATTCTCTTGGCATAATAATTCCTTACTGTTTAAGATTAACTGTTTTTGGTTCAATTGGTTCGCATCCTTCAGGCACTACCAGGTTGATTGCTGAAGGAACGATTTCTACTGTTATTTTGTCGGTCTGAACAAATTCTCCGTCGAGACATACTTTGACAACTTCACCGGGTTCAAGTGTTATTTTTTTGCACTTGTAATAGTGTATGAATTCGTATGGCGGGTCAACTGACAAATGTTCGCCTGCTTTGTATTTTCCGACGATTTTTATAAAGTTTAATCGGGATATTTTGTCGACTGCACACACATCCATCATTCCGTCGTCAATACTGCTCAACGGAAGAGCTCTGAATCCGCCTCCGTAGAAGCCTCCGTTGCCCATTGCACACAGCAAAAGGTTTGATTCAAAAGGTTCGCCGTCATCGATTGTTACTTTGTAGTCATGACCAAATGCCTTGAACATTGCTGATACTATTCCAGCGATATATCCGAATTTTGTCGGAAGAATAGAGTCTCTCATTGAATTCATTTTGTATGCAACTGATGCATCAAATCCAATGTTGAATTCGTTGACTGCGTATATTTCCCCCATTTTCAAGACATCGATTTTCCTTACTGTTCCGTTTACCTGCTTTTCTATGAAGCTGAAATTTTCGTTGTTGGTAAACATTTTTATGAAATCATTTCCCGAGCCTGCAGGGAAGGGGGATACCTGAATATTTTCATAGCCGATGCATCCGGTGACAACTTCATTGAAAGTTCCGTCTCCTCCGCATGCAAAGATTCTGGTTTCCTTATCTATGTTATTTTCGCAATATTCCTTTACAAACCTTGTTGCATCCTTGTGTTCTTTTGTCAGGTACACTTCGTAATCAAGATTCATTCCTGAGCAGGTCTCTTCAATTTTCTTTACGAGGTCGTCTTTGTTCTTGGTTCCGCCTGAAATCGGATTTATAACGAAAAGGTAATGCAAATTATAATCTCCTTTAAAATAAAAATCAACACATGTAGTATAACAATCATTGAAAACTAAATCAATGTATAAAGGAGGCTGATTGTCTATCAATATTGTTGTTTTTTTCGACTTTTTGCACTTTTGTATGATTTCGACTCGTTTCAGGGCAAAAACAATTGTGTTGACAAAGCTTTCTTTGTGTGATAATATAGATAGGCACAAAATCTGCCGGAATGGCGGAACTGGCAGACGCCCGGGACTTAAAATCCCGTGGGCTTTAAAACCCGTACCGGTTCGATCCCGGTTTCCGGCACCAAAATATATCGCGGAGTGGAGCAGTCTGGTAGCTCGTCGGGCTCATAACCCGAAGGTCATAGGTTCAAATCCTTTCTCCGCAACCATGCTGACGGTTGAAATAGGACTAAATCCTATTTCAACCGTCATTTTTATGCCGTTTCGTCGTTTGCTTGGTTTTCCTCGGAATCAAAAATCGGCGGCGGTTCGAATTTTCCGATGACATTGTAGAATATCTCGACCTTCTGCACGTTGACGCCGTCTATCACCTGTCGATGATGAACGACGATCTTATCAATGAAGCTGCGGACAATGTCTTCGGTCAACTTTTCCGGATCGACGGTACGATCAACAATTTCAAGGAAAACCTTTGCGGTGTCAACTTGCTTGACGTCGCTTTTTATTTGCTCCGTCAAAACCGTTATTTTCACTTTGTTTTCCGCCTGTTCTTTTTCGTACCCCTGCGTCATCTTAACAAAACGCTCATCGAAAACAGTTCCCTTGATTTTGTCCTCGTATACTGACGTAAACAAACGGTCGATTTCTTCGTTCCTCTTCAAAAGCCGTTCGATTTCCGCTTCCGCCGCTTTTCTCCGATTCAACGAATCAATGCCGCTGTTCCGTTCAATCAGATCGACGAACTGGTGGTCGGCACAAACGGAAGCGGACACGGAGCACTTGCGGGGTTCCTGAAAGCAGCTGATGTTGACGTGCTAATATGCGGAGGCATAGGAATGGGTGCGCAGATTGCTCTTTCTGACTGCGGAATTAAACTTTTCGGAGGTGTAAGCGGCTCAGCTGATGATGCAGTAAAGGCATTTGCCGAAGGCACTCTTGAGTATGATCCCGATGCACATTGTGATCATCATGAACACCATGACGGAGACTGCGGTCACGATCATTGCGGTGAACACCATTGCGGCGGTCACTGAGAAAATTATTATTGTTTTTCCTGCTACTATTGATTTTTTTTCAGTTTTAAATATAATATATATTTGTAACCGTTGATATTTTCGGTTAAAAGAAAAAAGGAACAGGAGCATTTATTATGGGAAAATTCGTAGTCAAAGAAGCAAAAGATGGATTCAAGTTTGACTTGAAGGCAAGCAATGGTGAAGTCATTGCCAGCTCACAGGTTTATTCAACAGTATCTGCTTGCGAAAACGGCATAGAGAGTGTAAAAACAAACAGCGTTGCAGAAGTAGAAGATCAGACGGTTGAAGGTTTTGAAGAACTCAAGAATCCGAAATTTGAAGTATACACAGATAAAGCAGGTGAATTCCGTTTCCGTCTTAAAGCAAGAAACGGCGAAATCGTTGCAGTTTCCGAAGGCTATACAACAAAAGCTAATTGCCTTAACGGAGTTGAGAGCGTAAAGAAAAATGCACCTGAAGCAGAGGTTGTAAAAGAATAATACCTTGCCTTCCGGTTTTCCGGAAGGCTTTTTGTGTTACAGGAGTTTTATGACAGACTTTAAATACTATATCGGGATAGACATAGGCGGGACTAAATGTGCCGTCACATCAGCGTGTTCTGACGGAGCTCAGATTTCTTTTCGGGACAAGAAACTTTTTCCTACTGAAGATTATCCCGCAACGATAGAACGGATACTTGATGCTGTCGAATGTTTCAGCAGGAAAGAAAAGATTTCTTCCATAGGAGTAAGCTGCGGAAGCCCGCTTGATGCTGAAAAAGGAATTATATTGTCTCCTCCGAATCTTCCCGGATGGGATGAAGTCAGAATCAAGGATATGCTTGAAGACAGGTTCGGAACAGGTGCGTACCTGGAAAACGATGCCAACGCATGCGCACTTGCCGAATACAGATTCGGTGCCGGAAGAGAATCAAGGAATATGATTTTCCTGACATTCGGAACCGGATTCGGTGCGGGCCTTATACTGGACGGAAGACTGTACAGGGGCACAAACGGATATGCAGGTGAAATAGGCCATGTCAGACTTGAAGAAAGCGGACCTGTAGGGTATGGCAAAGAAGGCTCATGCGAGGGATTCTGTTCCGGAGGCGGTCTTGCGAGGATTTCCTCCGAAAAGGTAAAACACGCCATCAGGGAAGGAAAAAGTGTCTCTTTTTGTAATAGCGTTGCCGAGGCTGACAGCCTGAATGCCAAGACAGTAGCCGAAGCTGCCAGAAGAGGAGACGAACTCGCACTCGATATATACAGGGAGTGCGGTAGAAATCTCGGAAGGTCTGTTTCGATACTTTTGGACATAATTAATCCTGACACCGTGGTTATCGGAAGCATATTTGAAAGAAGCGAAGATCTTCTCAGGGCAGAGATGGAAAAGGCAATAAGTGAAGAAGCACTTGAATATACAAGAAAAATATGTAAAATAAAGAAAGCTGAACTCGGCGACCTGATCGGCGACTATGCAGCTGTATCAATTGCAATCGAAGGGGAAAAATATGACAATCATAGATGAACTCATTTGCAGATACCCGGCTCTTGAATCTTCCAGGGAAGCAATTGCCAGTGCCTGTGAAATAATTGTAACTGCATATAAAAACGGCGGAAAAGTGCTCACATGCGGAAACGGAGGGAGCGCTGCCGATTCAGAGCATATCGTCGGAGAACTCATGAAGAGTTTCTGCAAAAAAAGACCGCTTAAAAAAGAATTTGCCGATAAGGTAATGAATGACGAAGAGACTAAGGCACTTGCAGATAACCTGCAGGGTACGCTTGAGGCTATATCTCTGGTTTCCCAGAGTGCACTTATAAGCGCATTTGCAAATGATATGGATCCTGACTACGTCTATGCACAGCAGGTCTATGGTTATGCAAAAGACACTGATGTGCTTATTGCGCTTACGACATCGGGCAACTCAAAGAACACACTCTACGCGGCAATGACCGCTCAGGCGCTTGGTTGTAAAGTTATCTCAATCACAGGCAAAAGCGGTGGAAAAATACAGAAACACTCAGACTGCAACATATCTATAGATGAAACAGAAACATACAAAGTACAGGAACTGACATTGCCTGTATATCATGCAATCTGTCTCTATGCGGAAAATGAGTTGTTTTAAATTACAGAAGGTGAAGAAAATGGAATATATCAGCAGACGGGAATATGAAGCATTTGTCGCATCCACACATGAAAAGAGAATGGAGTGGTTCAAGGAAGCGAGACTCGGAATGTTCATTCATTACGGTCTTTATTCACAGCTTGGAACAGGTGAGTGGTCACAGGCAAACGAGAATTACACCGTCAAGGAATATGAACAGCTGGCCAAGACATTTGCCCCTAAGGAAGGACTCTGCGACGAATGGTGCAGAACCGCGAAGAAAATGGGAGCAAAATATGTCGTTCTCACAACACGCCACCATGAAGGTTTCTCACTCTGGGATTCAAAAGTAAATCCGTACAACTCAATGAATTACTGTGGAAGGGATATAGTCCGCGAATTCGTTGATGCATGCAGAAAATATGATCTTAGAATAGGACTCTATTCATCTCTTATGGACTGGCATCATCCGGATTCATGGAGATGCGCAAATGATCCTGAAGCAAGGGCAAGATTTGACAAATACATAGAGGACCTGAACACGGAACTCCTCACGAATTACGGAAAGATTGACATACTCTGGTATGACGTTTCATGCCCTATAAACTGCGCAGAAGGATGGGATTCCATAAACAGGAACTACAGACTTCGCCAGCTGCAGCCTGACATCATAATCAACAACAGGAGCATGCTTCCCGAAGACTTCGGCACACCCGAGGAACATATAAACAGGGATGACGACAGATTCTTTGAGTCTTGTCTGACGCTCACCAGCCTTTCATGGGGATATGTAGATCCCGATCAGGCCAAGGATTTCATGATGTCATATAAGGAGATTCTCAGAAAACTTCACCTCTGTACATGTAAGGGCGGAAACCTTCTTCTGAATATTTCGCCCACACCGGACGGAAGCGTTGACAAATATACAGATGAAACACTCGAAAGAGTAGGTAACTGGCTGAAGGTATACGGACAGGCAGCATACGGAAAGAAATATCCTACGGCTTCCGTGTACAGTGCAACATCGCTTTCAGGCGTATCAGCTGATGAAGACCTTAAGACATTCTATCTCTGGAACTGGGTATGGCCAAAGAACGGAACAATGCGTTTCGGCGGATTCATGGATGCCCCTAAGAAGATATCCTATCTTGCAACCGGAGAGCCCATTGATTTCAAGGTTGACGGACACAGGATTATTCTTTCAGGCCTTCCTGACACTCCTCCTGACAAGATTTGCGGAGTCACGGTTCTGAAGATGGAATTTGATGCTCCGCCGAGACACAAATACAGAAGTTATTACCCGCAGATTTGCGGCGGTCATGACTATTCCGAAGGAAATCACAAATGGTAAAAAACATGGCAGTTAAGATTATTTTCTTAACTGCCATTCTTTATTTTTCTTAAATTAAATGAGCTTTACTCCGAGGTCCAGTTCCGCAACGGTCTGATATCTGTTTGAAAGGATACAGTCTGCACCCCATTTTATGAGCTGTTTTGCCTCTTCAAGGTCGTCTGACCAGAATACATTGACCAGTATTCCGTGGTCGTGAGCATACTTGAATGCACCCTCATCGTAATAAGGTTTGAAGAACTGAGCTCTCTTGCATCCGTATTTTACGGCTCTGTCAACCATGTGATATGCATCCAGGTCTTTTGTCTGGGCACCTGCACAGACTTCAATCTCAGGATGATATTTCTGCATGCGCTCGTGCATATCATTGTTTGTTATCATGAGATAACAGTATTTTTCACATTCATATTTCTTTATCAGGGCAACGATGTCTTCCAGGAACCATTCCGGCATCGGCTCATAGTCACTCAGACACTTTACATGAATGTTCATTATTGTCCTGCCGGTGAATTTGCGGAGTATCTCTTCGAAAGTGACTATTCTGAGTCCCTTGAACTCTGCATTGAATTTTGAACCGAAATCAAGCTTTGAGAGCTCTTCATAAGTCTTTTCGTAAATTCTTCCTTCGCCGTCAGATGTTCTTGAAAGAGTCATATCATGACTTGATACGATTACATGATCTTTTGTCGGCCACAGGTCAAACTCAATTTCAGAAGCACCCATTGCCACAGCGGCTCCGAGTGCAGGGAGTGAGTTTTCAGGTGCAACTGCACTGAATCCTCTGTGAGCACATACTCTCGGGAACGGAATCATGTCGTTGAAAGGAAGGAGGGAAGGACCTGCATTCCTGTAAAGCCAGGGTCTTCTGCCTACTTCGGTATATTCAGGATGTGTAGCGAGGCTTCCTCCGAATCCGGCAACTTTGAGATATTTCTTCTTCGGGTCTATCTCAACACATCTCATGCCGATTTCAGAATGCATATTTACCAATACGGTGCTGTCGGGATTTACCACACAGCTTGTTCCGCATATCCCGGAGTCCTCTCCGAGTGAAACTGATGCACGGACAAGATAAGCTGCTGTATTGTATGCCACGAATCTGCACATTGTCTCAAGAGCATCATGGGAATCTGTTCTTTGAAGTGAATTTCCTATTACTATATCCGGCTTTATTCTTGCTATCTGAGTGTAATTCTCATAGAAGTAGAAATCATAGCATGTAAGGAATGCGAACTTAATACCGTCAATTGTAACTGAATACGGTTCGGAAGGTGTTCTTGAATATGTGTCATCAAGATGGAGTTTTATTTCAGACGGAGCAGGGTGTGCCTTGAAATACTTTCCTGCGATCTCACCCTGTCTGTTTATGGCATAAGTTGTGTTTCTTCCGCCTTTTTCCGACATGTACAGGGCATTTACGAAAACTATTGCATTGCATCTCTTTGCCGTCTCACACGCCTTTGAGAGAAGGGCATCGTGATTGGCCTTTGTGTTTTCATAGAATGACTTTTCATCATTCTGAACTGCCGGAATGTCGCTGTACTCGGGAAGGACTATAAGGTCCATGTCTTCGGTACATTTGTCGAGGAGAGAGAGAAGCTGTTCAAAACACTTCTGTGTATCCTCCTGCTTTGATGAGTAAAACGGCTGAATCAGATTAACTTTCATATAATCATCTCCTTATTTCTCGAACTGGCTTCTGTACAGTTCTGCGTACAGTCCTCCGAGTGAAATCAATTCTTCATGATTGCCTTTTTCAATTATTATTCCTGCTTTCATCACTATGATTGCATCAGCATTCTTAATGGTTGAAAGCCTGTGTGCCACTATGATACTCGTCCTGCCTGACGTGAGAGTGTCAAATGCTTTTCCTATGAGTACTTCGGTTCTTGTGTCTATTGATGAAGTTGCCTCATCGAGAATAAGGATTGAAGACTGGTGCAGCATCGCCCTTGCGATGCACAGAAGCTGTCTTTCACCTTCTGAGAGATTGCCTGACTCATTGGAAATCACGGTGTTGTATTTATCCGGAAGTCTCTGGATAAATGAGTCTGCACATGCTGCCTTTGCTGCATTTATGACGTCCTCTTCCGTAGCTTCGTTGTTGCCGAACCTGATGTTGTCAGCAATTGTGCCGGACTTCAGCCATGTTTCCTGAAGTACCATGGTGCAGTTGTTTCTCAGATCCGACCTTGGCATTTTGGTGATGTCCGCATCACCGAGTTTTATTGTGCCGCTGTCGGTTTCATAGAACCTCAGAAGCAGGTTGATAATTGTCGTCTTGCCGCATCCCGTAGGACCTACAAGTGCAATGTGTTTGCCTTTATATACGGAGAAGTCGAAGTCCTGAATGAGAGGCTTGTCCTTGACATATGAGAAATATACATGGTCAAAAACAACCTCGCCGTTGTCCCTTGCAGTCTCGGAACTGTCATCCGGTGACTGACTCGGTTCGTCTATAATTTCAAAAAGTCTTTCGGCACAAGCAATTGAACTCTGCATTTCTGACATTACGCTTGTAATGTTGTTGAATGGCTTGCCGTACTGATTTGCATATGCGAGGAAGCTTGACAGTCCGCCGACAGTGAGAGCTCCGCCTATAACCGAGAATGAACCGATCAGGGCAGCGATAGCATAGATTGTGGAGTTTATAAACCTTGTTGAAGGATTTACCAGTGAAGAGAAGAATATGGCAAGCAGATTGGATTTCTTGTATCTGTCGTCGATTTCTTCCAGCTCCTTCATTGACCTGTCTTCATTGCTGAATGCATCAGTCACTTTCTGGCGTACAATCATCTCATTCACATATGCTGTCTCTTCACCGAGAATTCCCGATGATTTCTTGAACATCTTGTGTGTTCTGCTTGAAATGAAGTTTGCAAGCAGGATTGACAGAGGTGTGAGAACTATTACGACTGCACCTGTAAGAGGTGAGAGCGTGAGCATGAATATGAGTGTTCCGATAATCGTGATTATGCCCGGAACGAATGACGTCATTATAATAATGAGTCCGTCTGAGAGAACCGATGCATCGGAAACTATCCTGCTGACAAGGTCTCCCTGTTTGTGTGAATCAACATAGGAAATCGGGAGATTTGAAATGTGTTCGAAAGCCTCTTTCCTTATTTCTTTTACAGTATTGTATGAAATTCTGTTTGAAAGAGTGCTTGAGAAATACTGAAGACACGCAGTTGCCGTGATAATAATCGCTATTTTGGCGAGTATCACGAACAGTGCTTCAAAATCTACTTTTCCTGCTCCTATAAGGGTATCTATTGCCTGTCCTATGAGAATAGGAAGAAGCAGGTCAAGTACTGAGTAGAGAACCGTGCAGAGAATCACAAATACAAATGTGGATCTCTGTCTGCAGACTGATTTAAGAATTCTTGAAACGGTGGTTTGCTTTTTCATGCCTGTACCTCCGTTTCTATCTGGGATTCGTAAATCTCCCTGTAAACGGGACATGATGAAATGAGCTCGTCATGTGTTCCGAATCCGCAGATCTTTCCGTCATCTATGACTATAATTCTGTCAAGATGCATAACGGAAGATATCCTCTGGCTGACTATGAATGCCGTCGTATCCTTCAGGCTGTTTATCTGGCCTCTGAGGTTCTTTTCAGTGGCAAAATCGAGGGCAGAAGCCGAGTCGTCAAGAATAAGTATCTTTGGCTTTCTGACAGCCGCACGTGCAATTGTGAGCCTTTGTTTCTGGCCTCCCGAAAGATCTGAACCGCCTTCGCTGAGTACCGTGTCAAGACCGCCTTTTTTGACTACTATATCATATGCACTGGCAAATTTCAGTGCATCGTTGATTTCTTCTTCCGTGGCATTCTCATTTCCCCTGAGGATGTTGTCCCTGATTGTTCCGGAGAACACCTGGGCATGCTGTGGAACGATTCCTATTGCATCCCTGAGGTTTTTGCGTGACATTTCCTTTACGTTGTGGTTGCCTACGAAGACATCGCCTTCACTTGCCTTGTAGAAGCCAGGAATCATATTCACAAGAGAAGTCTTACCCGAGCCCGTACCGCCTATCACACCGACTTTGGTGCCGGAAGGTATATACAGGTCTATATCCTGAAGGGAAGGAGCACCGGCTCCGAAATATGTAAGAGATACGTTGCTGAATCTGACGCTTCCGTCTTCGGGAACTATGTCGGAGTCAATATCCGGATCAGAGTCTTCTGCCCTGAGTATTTCCGAAATCCTCTTTGATGCGGCTATGCCTTTTGATGTGGTTATTATGAGGTTTGCGAACTTTATAAGTTCAACAAGAATCTGTGAAAGGTAGTTGTAGAGCGCTATGACCTGACCCTGAGTAAGTATGTCATTGTCGACTGAAATTGCATTTGACCTGATCATGATTATCAGCACTATATTTATCAGGAGATATGTCAGGGGATTCATTATCGCGGATATCTTTCCGGAGAAAATCTGAATCTTGTTCAGCAGGTTGTTATTCCTGTTGAATTCCTCATTTATGTTTGCTTCGTTGCAGTATGCCCTTATAACCCTGATTCCCGAAAGACTCTCCCTTGTTGTTGAGAGAACATTGTCCAGGTTTCCCTGTGTCTTTACGTAGAGAGGTATGGTTTTCTTTGTCAGTATGAATACTACAACCGAAAGCACTACGAGACCGCCCGTAAAAATGAGACCTGTCTTGACATCTATCAGATATGAGCACACTACTGCTCCTATGACTATAAACGGAGAACGCAGAAACAGTCTCAGCGCCATATTGATGCCCGACTGTACCGACTGTGTATCCGAAGTAAGTCTTGTTATGAGCGTTGACGTTCCGGCTTTGTCGAGTTCGGTATATGACAACGACTGAATCTTGGTATACAGAGCACGTCTGAGTGAAGATGAAACACCTACTGCTGACTTTGCGGCAAAGTACTGCGCTGTAACGGAAAACGCAAGTCCTATCAGTGCTATTCCCACCAGAAGTATGCAATACCTGATGACAAAGGACTTATCCGATTGTAGTACACCGTTGTCGATAATCGATGCAATTACGAAAGGAACGAGCAGGTCGAGAAGTGCTTCAATCAGCTTGAACAACGGAGCCAGGATACTTTCGACCCTGTACTTTTTCATGTGAGTGAGTAAAATTTTCATTATTTATCCCTATCAATTATTGTTAGCAATTAATTATTGCATAATATGAGGACAAAGTCAAATCAATGCGGAATGTTGATTTATGCAAAATTGTTACGTTACACAATTCAGGAAAGGTTTTCAAGAAAAATATTGAATTGGCTCTGTAAATGTGGTACGCTAAACAAACAGATATAAAAATAGAGGAAGGAATGAAGGATGTACAACCAAAAACATGTGGTGGCAAAAAGAATAGTTTTCGGCATTCTTGCACTTGCAATGATGGCTGTTATTTTCTTCATGTCATCCCAGAACGGTGATGAATCCGGAGGCCTGAGTGACGGACTGACGAAATTTGTCGTGGATACAATTGAAAACGTATTCAAGGTTAAGTTTGAGAATCCTGAAGAGGCACTTGATACTGTCAGTCTTATCATCAGGAAGGGCGGTCACTTCTCAGAGTACTTTGTACTCAGCGTATTTGTTACATTGTTCATGTACACAATCAGACTGAACAGAGTTGCACTTTCCGGAATATCTCTTGCTTTCTGCAGTCTGTATGCCGTGACGGATGAATTTCATCAGTCGTTTGTCTCAGACAGGTTTGCATCTCCCGTAGATGTAGGAATAGACTCTTCGGGTGCACTTCTGGCAACGGCAATAATACTTATAATATTTGCAATTGCTCAGAAGAAAAGAGACAAAAAAGAAGATATCCAAGTAGAAACATACCCCATATGAACCGATTGGCTCATACGGGGTATTTTAGTTCTTATTTCAGTTTTTCTATTGCTGCAGGCGCTTCCATGGCCTTTTTCATTCTGTCCATCATTTCTTCGCTGAACTTAGGAGTTCTGTCGTAGTAATACAGACCGTTGCGTTCCTGTTCAACATCGTAGAGCTGTGTATAACAAATACCGCACATTCTCGGATTTGCAAGGAATGCATCAATCATTCCCACATATCTCTTCTCGAATTCCTCAAGGGTCTTGGGTGCATTTCCGTATCCCCATCCCTGATCGTCTTTTCCTGTCCACTTGATGCCGCCGTATTCTGAGAGAAAGTACGGAAGTCCGTCAGTGTATGCCTGTCTGTCAGTATAGTTTACAAAGACTTCGTTTTCATTGAAATCCTTATATCTCTCGTGCAGGAAAACTTCGTTCTGGTTGTAATCGTGAATATCAAAGATATCGGTAACCACGTGATAGTTGCCGCTTGTGTCAATTACTGGTCTTGAAGAATCAAATCGTTTGGTTTCAAGATATATTCTTCTGAGCAGTTCATTGTTCTGTCTTCTTCCGCCCACATCCCAGGTTTCGTTGAACGGACACCATCCTATGATAGACGGATGGTTGTAGTCTCTCTCAACAGATTCCATCCACTCGGGAAGATAGATCTGAACTCCAGCATCCTGTGAAGGATCGAATCCCCAGTTCGGATATTCGCCCCACACCAGATAACCGTGTTTATCTGCTTCGTAAATGAACCTTCTCTCAAACACCTTTTCATGGAGTCTAGCGCCATTAAAACCAAATCTTTGTGAGAGAAGAATGTCATTGAGGAGTGCCTCGTCGGTTGGTGCTGTGTAAACTCCGTCCGGATAGAATCCCTGATCGAGAACAAGTTTCATGAAGATATTCTTTCCGTTGAGTTTGAGCTGTGTTCCGTCAATTTCAACTTTTCTCATTCCAAAATATGAGGTTACACTGTCTTTGCCGTATTCAGATTCAATTGTTATGGATAAATCATAGAGGTCGGGTGTTTTGATGTCCCACAAATGAAGATCTTTTAAACTGAACTGAAGTGTTGTGAATGAGGATTTGGTTGTTACAGAAGCTTTTCCCTGAACAGTTGAACCGAATTTTGAAACAAGACTTACTTTTCTTTCGCCTGTTCCTTCTGTATAAATTCTGGCTGTAACAACTTTGGAATCTATATCAGTGTCAATGAATATCTTTTTGAGATAAACCGCAGGAACTCTTTCAAGCCATACTGTCTGCCATATTCCTGTTGTCCTTGTGTACATGCAGCCGTATGAATTGTATTTCGGAGACTGTTTTCCTGAAGGCTGTATATTGTCGCGTGAGTTGCCTTCGCAGCACACATTGATCACGTTGTCGCCTTCTGTGACAAAATCTGTAATGTCAAAGGAGAATGGAGTGTATCCACCTTTATGTGAACCTACTTCTTTTCCGTTGACGTAAAGGAATGTCTTATAGAATGCTGCTTCAAAGTTAATGAGCAGTCTGTCGGTTCCCAGTTTTCCGACTTTTATTGTCTTTCTGTACCAACATGCGTTTATGAAGTCTTTGTACTCGATGCCTGAAAGTTTTGATTCAGGGCAGAAGGGTACATTTATTTTTTTGCTGAAACGTTCCTGTTCATATACTTTTCTTTCTCTTCCGGTCGCACCGAAATCAAATTCAAAGTCCCATTTTCCATTTAGATTTGTCCAGCTCTTTCTAACAAGTTCAGGACGCGGATAAGCTTTTCTTTCCATATGACACCTCTCATCGGTCAAGTATTACAAATGAATTATACCACACGTATCCTGATTATGAAAACATCAAAAATATTTTGCAAAATTTGCTAAGAATTTTATATAAAACCATTGACAAATTATATAAATTGATGTAACATAAGTGGCGAAAGGAAGGTGACATTATGGGTAAGAGTTTATACAGTCTCATATTGTCTGATGAAGTCATAAGAAAGATTGATGTTCTGGCGCACAGAAACGGGACCAACAGGTCAAACTATATTAACCAGATACTGGCAGAACATGCATCAATCACAACTCCTGAAAGGCGAATCAATGATATTTTCGGACTTATCAATGATTTCTTCGGAAACGGAGAAATTGTTCCGAATTATGTTCCGAACCAGACGTCAATGTCACTCAAGAGCTGTCTTGAATACAGATACCGACCTACCATGAGATATGACGTTGAACTGTACAACATGACATATAAGAGTGCAGTGGGAAAACTGAATGTTCAATTCAGAACAACGTCGAGTGAACTGCTCGACTTGCTTGTTGAATTCTTTAAACTGTGGATAGCTATAGAAGGAAGAACACTTCCGACTGTTCATGAGTATGATTTGATTGATGGAAAATTCTCAAGGAGCATTGTAATAAACGAAGTAATGGATTACCAGTCCAATGAACTGGCAAGTGCAATTTCCGAGTATGTCAAGTTCTTTGATAATTCTCTAAAGTCTTATGTTGCAGGCAACAAGAGCGCAAGTGATATAAATGAAGAGTATTTAATGTTTTGCAAAAATGCAAAAATACTGATCTAAGGAGGCATTGATTATGGATGTTAACAAACTGACACAAAAATCCAGAGAGATATTATCAAATGCCCAGACAATGGCTATAGAAAACGGAAATATGTATATAATGCCTGAGCATTTGTTCTACAACCTTGTTTCTCAGGATAACGGACTGATACCGTCACTGTTTACAAAAATGGGGATTGAATGCAATGCATTGCTTGATGACATCAGAAAAGCAGTAAACAATCTGCCAAAAGTTTCAGGAGCAGGCAGAGATCCTGATTCAATTCTCATCTCAAAGGAGACAGATGTTGTTCTTTCAGGTGCTGAAAAAGCCTGTTCAAAGAGCGGAGATGATTTCATTTCTGTAGAGCATCTCATGATATCCCTTTTGGACAACCCGACTCAGAAACTGAAAGAAATATTCAAAAAATGGAACATCAACAAAACAGATTTTGCAAAAGAACTAGGAAAAGTCAAAACAGCAAGAGTTACTTCAGACAATCCTGAAGAGACATATGATGCTCTGTCAAAATACGGAACAGATCTCGTTGCTAACGCAAGAGAACAGAAACTTGATCCGGTGATAGGCAGAGATGAAGAGATAAGACACACAATTCTTATTCTTTCAAGAAAGACAAAGAATAACCCCGTGCTCATAGGTGAGCCTGGTGTCGGTAAAACTGCAATTGTTGAAGGTCTGGCGCAGAGAATAGTTAGAGGAGATGTTCCTGACGGTCTGAAAGATAAAACAATCTTTTCACTGGATATGGGGGCACTGATTGCAGGTGCAAAGTACAGAGGAGAATTTGAAGAAAGGCTCAAAGCTGTACTGGAAGCTGTAAAGAAGAGCGATGGCAAGATAATTCTGTTCATCGATGAAATACACAACATAGTCGGAGCAGGAAAGACCGAAGGCTCAATGGATGCAGGCAACCTCCTCAAGCCTATGCTTGCGAGGGGCGAATTGCACTGCATCGGCGCCACAACTCTTGACGAGTACAGAAAATATCTTGAAAAGGATAAAGCACTTGAGAGACGTTTCCAGCCAGTTTTGGTGGAAGAACCAAATGTTGAAGACACAATATCCATCTTGAGAGGTCTCAAAGAGAGATATGAGGTTTATCACGGCGTAAGAATTCACGATAATGCTTTAGTCGCTGCAGCCACGATGAGTAACAGGTACATAAGCGACAGATTTCTTCCTGACAAGGCCATCGACCTTGTAGATGAAGCGTGTGCTACAGTAAGAACCGAGATTGACTCAATGCCTGCAGAAGCAGACAAAGTCAGAAGACACATCATTCAGCTTGAAATAGAAGAAATGGCACTCAAAAAGGAGACCGACACCCTGTCTCAGGAAAGACTCGAAAAACTTCGCAATGAACTTGCAGAAGAACGAGATAAGTACAATGAGATGAAGAGCAGATGGGATTCCGAAAAATCCAGTGCTGATGAGATTAAAAAGATAAAACAGGAAATAGAACAGACAAATCTTGCAATTGAAAGTGCACAGGCTGCATATGAATATGAAAAGGCGGCCAAATTGCGCTACGGAACACTCCCGGAACTGCAGAACAAACTTCAGGAAGCAGAGAAAAAGAACGCATCCTACAGAGGCAACAACTCAATGGTAAGAGACACTGTTACGGATAATGAGATTGCTGAAATAGTGTCAAAGTGGACAGGAATTCCTGTCAGTAAACTCGTCGAGAGTGAAAGAGAAAAACTCCTTTCAATGCCTGAGATTCTTCACAAGAGGCTCATAGGTCAGGACGAAGCGGTAGACATGGTTTCAAAGGCTATTTTGAGGTCCAGAGCCGGCATTGCAGATCCGAATCGTCCGATTGGCTCATTCATGTTCCTCGGTCCAACAGGTGTCGGAAAAACAGAACTTGCCAGAACTCTGGCAAAGACATTGTTTGACGATGAAAAGAATCTTATAAGAATAGACATGACCGAATATATGGAGAAATTCAGTGTCTCAAGACTCATAGGAGCTCCTCCCGGTTATGTTGGATTTGACGAGGGTGGACAGC
Source organism: Clostridiales bacterium (assembly GCA_024693345.1). Taxonomy (GTDB): domain Bacteria; phylum Bacillota; class Clostridia; order Oscillospirales; family CAG-272; genus CAG-841. The sequence goes on along the minus strand of JAILLB010000006.1, from coordinate 24,000 downwards.
TGACTGAAGCAGTCAGAAGAAAACCATATTCAGTCATTCTGTTTGACGAGGTTGAAAAGGCTCATCCTGATGTGTTTAATATCCTCCTTCAGATTCTTGATGACGGAAGGCTTACAGACAGCCACGGAAGAGTTGTGGACTTCAAAAATACAGTAATAATTCTCACAAGTAATCTGGGCTCACCATATCTTCTTGACGGAATTGATGAAACTGGAAATATCACTGAAGAAGCACAGAAAGAAGTTGAACTCGAACTGAAGAGAACATTCAGACCGGAATTCTTGAATAGACTTGACGGAATTGTAATGTTCAAGCCTTTGACTAAGGAGAACCTGTATTCTATCATAGACATTCTTCTGGATAACCTTAAGAAGAGACTTGAAGATATGCAACTGACACTGAAAGTGACTGATAATGCAAAGGATTTGATTATTGAAAAATCCTATGATTCAAATTACGGAGCAAGGCCTCTCAAGAGATATCTGCAGAGCAATCTTGAGACTTTGATAGCTGAACAGATTTTGAGAAATAACTACTCGGCTGGAAGTGTCATAACTGTAGATTCTTCTGAAGGAAAACTTATTTGTGATTAATACACATGTGGCAGTCGGGCAACCGGCTGCCATTCCATTTGCTAAGGCATATAGCTTTTTCTATTGTGTAAAATTTTTTTCTATGCTAGAATTGAAAGTGTAAAAATGCTCTGGAACAGGAGATTATTATGGCTCAGGAGACAAAACAGGCTATCATAAAGACATTTATGCAACTGTTGAACGAAAAATCTTTTGACAAGATTACCGTGACAGATATAGTCAGCAGATGCGGCATAAACCGCAATACGTTTTACTACTATTACCAGGACATATATGAGCTTCTGGAAGAGATATTTACGAGTGAGACGGATAAGATTATTAAGAAACATCAGCACTACGACACTTGGGAAGAAGCTTTCTTTATAGCTGTAGGATTTGCAAGAATTAACAAGAAGGCAATATACCATATATTTAATTCAGTAAACCGACAAATTGTTGAGGATTACCTGTACAAGGTTATTCTGAAGAACATGACGGAATACGTTGCTCCCATTGCTGAAGAAATACAGGCTGATGATGAAGACAGAGATGCACTCATAGTCTTCTATTCATCTGCACTGATGTACATGGTTATCCTATGGCTGCAAAGCGGTATGAAGAAGAATTCAGACGAGTATATCAGCAGACTCGGATTTTTGCTTGATGGTAATATTCGTCATTCACTTGAAAAAAGAAAAATGGAAAGAGAACAGTCAGAAAACAATTGATTTTAGATGAAAAAACAGCCCGAGGTTTCAAATGCCTCGGGCAATTTTTTAAAACAGCGGTTTGTATTTGACTCCAACGTCATAAGTATCGATTTCCTCATGTTTTTTGACCTTGTTAATAACAAAGTAGGTCAAAGGTGTACAGAGTATTTCGTAAAGAACTTTAAACAGGTACTGGAAAAGAATCATCAATAATAATTCCTTGAAATCCATGGTTCCTATGAATGCAATAGTAATGAATATTGCGGAGTCCAGCAATTCTCCGATGATGGTTGATACAATGGTTCTGACCCAAAGTCGTTTGCCGTTAGTGACTACTTTCAGTCTTGAAAGGACAATTGAGTTGGAGAATTCACCGAATAAGTAACCTGTCAAAGAAGCTAATAGTACTCGTGGAGTAGTTCCAAGAACTGAAGCATATGCTTCCTGATTTGTCCAGAAATCCGGATGGGGAAGTATGATTGTGATCATAAAGATAAGCACAGCGAAAAGATTGCATCCGAATCCTGCCCAGATTATGATTCTAGCTTTTTTGAATCCATAAACTTCTGTCATTACGTCGCCTATAATGTATGTAATCGGGAATAGTATTACAGCTGACGGAAGTGTGATGCCCAAAACAGATATCATCTTGGCTGTTATTATGTTCGAAGTAATCAAACATGAGACGTAAATAAATCCGATTATCAAAAACAAAAATGACAGGGGAGTTTTAGATATTTTGTTGGTATTAGTATCCATTTTATCTGTTATCCACTTTCTCCGGGTTCATATCATGTTTTGAGAGTCTTTCCCATGCTACATCTTCCCACTTTGTTCCGGGTTTTCCGTAATTGCAATATGGGTCTATAGAGATGCCGCCCCTTGGCAAAAACTTACCGAGAACTTCTATGTATTTAGGATCAAGGAGTTTTATTAAGTCTTTCATGATGACATTGACACAATCTTCATGAAAATCTCCATGATTTCTGAAAGAGAACAAGTACAGTTTCAGACTCTTGCTCTCGACCATTTTGATGTCGGGAACATATGATATGTATATTGTTGCATAGTCAGGCTGTCCTGTGATTGGACAGAGACTGGTGAATTCTGGACAATTGAATTTAACAAAATAGTCATTGTCAGGATGCTTGTTTGTAAAACTCTCAAGCAGAGAAGGGTCATAATCAAAAATAGGTTTTGATTTATTACCCAGTAAAGTAAGATTTTCCTTTTCTCTCATGTGATTTATCTCCTATAAAAAAATGCTCGGTGTAAAACCGGGCAATACTAGATTTGCATCGAAAACAAAACCCATGTACAATACATGGGGAGAAATTGATGCACAAAGCAAAATACAATTGCAGCCCTGGTTTTATTTTACGACAGGATGGTACAAACGAACTGTCGGTCTTGCGACTCGTATATTTTAACATAAAAATAATAATTGTCAACACAAAAGTAAAAAAATTGTTGACAATCAAAATGTTGCTGTGTTATCATATACGGGCTATGTGGAGGGATATCGAAGCGGTCATAACGAGGCGGTCTTGAAAACCGTTTGTCCGTAAGGGCACAAGGGTTCGAATCCCTTTCCCTCCGCCATATTATTATTTCAAATTCGGAGAAGTACTCAAGAGGCCGAAGAGGCGCCCCTGCTAAGGGTGTAGGTCGGATTAAACCCGGCGCGAGAGTTCAAATCTCTCCTTCTCCGCCATGAGAAAAGCACTGAAAACCTTGATTGTATCAGTGCTTTTTGTTTTTTCAGGTGTTGTTGGAAAACACAAAAACGGAAGAATCTTTCTTTATCGTCTGATTCTATTTTCTGACTCCTCGGTAACTTGAGCAGTTTATAGGCGGATCTCCGGTTATCAAGTGATGGCAGTTGCTTCTGTAAATACATGTCTGGCACGCAACTCTTGCTGCCGATTGCGCCTGCCCAGCCATCGCTTTTGCTTTTTCGCCTTCTATTCTGACTGACTCTCTGTATATTCTTTGGCTTTCTTGCTCATTGTATTCCATTTCTCTGTTATGGCGCCTTTGTTCTTCAAGCCGTGTATCTGATTCTTCCTGGAGAATGCGCAATTGTTCTTGAGCTTCTTCCTGTCTTTGCAACTCTATTTTTCTGTCTCTTTCATCGTAGTAATATTTGTCAAAAGCCTCTTTCAGCGTACTGGCTCTTCCGCATTCAATAATGTCAATTATAGCAGATATGTCTTTTGCTGAGTATTTTGCAGGATTAAAGGAAATGCTGTCATCCATGTTCGCGTATGGTTGCATTCTTTCCTTGCATGCGACAATTTTCAAGTGGTTCTCATCAAGTTTTCTTTCATATTCTGCTTGTTGAGCCTCCATGACACTATCTATATTCCTCTTGAACTCATCAAGATGTTCTTGTATCGCGTCCTCTCTTTTTTGATCGTATGCACGCTGTTTTTCATTGTAATCGGCGAGCTTTATTTCGTATTCGTTTTTTGCTTTGTTATATCTTTCCTCATAGTCCTTAAGCAATTCTACATAGACAGTTCTGTTGTAATTGTTGTCTTCTGCTTTTTGTTTCAAATACTTTGGAAATCTGTACAGCATGATTATATGGTAGAATCCTATAAACAAGCCTTTGAAAGCATAATTATCACTATCGAAAGGGATAATGTGGCCCATCAATCCAAACACTACGTATCCACACCACATATAGAGGGCGGTTTCATTTAGGGTCTTTATAAACACAACAAGTAAAACTGTCATCAATACAAGAATTACCGAGCGTATCATCCATGCCCATTTATAATCAAATGGAAGAGGAGTGAACTTCTTTTCAGGTTTCCCGGGTACATCAGGCATTTCCGGCTCTTTCATGTTATGTACTTCTTCGTCATAGATGCCGTAATCCTTATTGGTTGTATGATATCTGAGTTCTTCCTCTTTTTCCTCTATCAGATTTTCTCTCGACAGAGGAAAGTCCATACAAAGTCTTTCCGTAATGAGGTCATCTCGCTCTTGTGCGATAACAAGCAACTCTTTTAATTGTTTTTTTACTTCAGCAATTGTCGCCATACTGTCACCCGTAAAAACATTTCTTTTTTTCTATCATAACTCAAAACGAGATTATTCGCAATGTTTATAATCCTCCACACCCTACATGCGGTCACATGCCGTGACGCGCACACAAATATTTGTGCATGTTGCACATAAATATAGATGATTTTTGTGAAACATCGGCATATTTAACAAAATCCATTGAATTAAATATTTTAATGTGCTAGAATAATTCCGCGGATTCAAATTGGCAAAAAGAGTTTTTGCCTTTTTGTTTGCAGTAAAAAATATTTTTTTGTGAGGACAAAATATGAAAAAATTCATCGCAGTAGCACTTGCACTGATTTTGGTTCTTCCTCTCGTTTTGACGAGCTGTGGTGGCAAAACACCGACTAAAGAGCAGAGTGAAGTTCAGAAGATTATTGCACAGGCTCAAACAATGACACTCGAAGAACTTGCTAGAAAAGCTATCGAAGAGTCAAATGGAAAAACATTCTATGGCGTTGGTAACTCAAGCCGTGGTAAATCAGCTCTTCCTCTCTTCATCGCTTATCTCCAGACAATTGATCCTAATTACAACATGACTTTTGAATGGCAGCAGCCGAAGAATAACAAGATCTTCGATCAGCTTACATCTGACAGCCTTAAGACAACTGGTACATTTGCAATGACACTTATCCAGGACGGCAACCAGATTGAAAGCAAGATGGTAAAGACCGGTATTCTTGACACATTCATTCCAAAGGATTGGGCAGACGCTAACGGCGTTAAGGCAGACACATACAAAGGATATCTTGCTCTTCAGACATTGAACAAAGTTTTCATGTACAACAACACTGGAGACAAGACATATACAAACTGCTGGGACTTCGTACTTCCGGGTGAACATGGTTTGTACATGGATATCGACTCAGAAATCGTTGGTAAGAACTTCCTGTATATGCTTACACAGGATAAGTATGCAGCAAATCTTAAGACAGCTTTCGATGCACTTTCTGCAGACAAGAAATCTCAACTCCAGCCTACAGTAGATGCTCTTGCAGCTGATGCAAAAGATCTCGGACTCAGTGAAAACGGCAAATATGCTCTTGCTTGGATTAAACTCTGGGTTGAAAGCTACAATGCACAGGCTGATGACGGTCCTATTTGTAACACACTTGTTAATAAAACAGCAACAGATCAGTTCGGTCTTTTGGTTTACTCAAAACTCCGTTCAGTTCAGGAATCTGAAACAGTTTCCAAGAACAATGTAACAATTGCAGCATATGCTGATGGTTACACAGGTATGGGCGGTTATGGATATTGCCATTATCTCTTCGTAACAGATAACTCACCGCTTCCGTGGACAGCATGCGCATTCATCGCATACATGACATGTACAGTTGATGGTTTCTCAGCTTGGGGCAAAGATATGGGCGGTTATTCATCCAACCCGACAGTGGCACAGGGAACAGAAGAGAAATATCAGCATAAGACAAATGAAGGCGATAGAGGATATGATTGGTGGGTTGGCCAAGGACAGCTCGTTCTCGAAGATCCTGCTTATTGCTCAAGTGTAGCATTCACAGTTGGTTCATGGATTGAAATGCTCACAAAATATTCAGGAGATAAAAAATAAATCTTATCGGTTGACACATAACTGATTCTGGAAGGCGCATGGCGTATAATTCAACTATGCGCCTTCAGTTTTTAAGAGGACATTTATGACTTTAAGTAATACGAAAAAAGTATCAAGTTGGACTCTTTTTTGGAACAATCTGAAAACGTTCTTCTCAAAGCCTCAGAACACGATACTTGTTGTAATGGCAGTTATATGCACCCTTACAACATTTGCGCCGATTGTGGCTATACTGGAAGACACTTTGAAGATACATCCCGGCACAATAGATGCACATCTGACAGGACAGACCGAAGGTTACTCATTTGTCAACTATATAGATTTGTTTACCGGTACTGTTGCAAAGACCAACTTGTGGAATCCATTATTGAATACACTGATACTTGCTGTAATGTCATGTGTTGTTGCCATTCTGTACGGCGGAATATTCGCCTTCCTGGTGACAAGAACAAACTTGAGATTCAAAAAGTATCTGAGTGCTATTTTCATTTTCCCGTATATCATGCCACAGTGGACACTCGCCATGGTATGGAAAAACCTTTTTGACTCAAATGCCATAACTGGTACAAAAGACGGCTTGCTGGCAGGCTTGTTTAACATTCATATGCCGCTTTGGTGGTGTCAGGGATTATTGCCGAGCATTCTGGTGTTAGGTTTACACTATGCTCCTTTTGCATACATTCTTATAGGCGGAATCTTCAGAAACATGGACTCCAACCTTGAAGAAGCAGCAACAATTCTCAATACTCCAAAATGGAAAATCATGACTAGAGTCACTCTGCCTCTGGTACGTCCTGCAATTCTTTCAACAATTCTTCTTGTTTTCGGAAGCAGTATGGGATCTTATCCGGTTCCGCACTTTTTGAACCTTACGACTCTCTCAACAAAATATCTTGAGATGAATGTGAGCCGTGCAGGCGAAGCAAGTATACTCGCTGTTGTTATGATGCTGCTCGGTGTTGCAATCATGTATTTCAACCAGAGAAGTTTGAAGAGCAGAAAGAGTTATACAACTGTTACCGGTAAGTCCGGTCAGATTTCAAAAGTTAATCTAGGTAAGGTTGGATGCATTTTAATTGCTGCAATATTCATAATACTCACGTTCTTTACGAGTATTTTCCCGATTATCTCATTCGCATTCGAGACATTCCTTCCTAACCCGGGAGACTATAGTTTCTTGCATACATGGAACCTAGAGCACTTAACCACTAAGTGGTGGTTGACAAGTGAGAACGTCACCGAAAACGGAATGTACGGACAGAAGGGAATGCTGTTCAACGAGACGATCTGGCGTGGATTCGGCGGCACAATGCTCGTTTCATTTGCGTGTGCTTTGGCTGCAGGATTGTTAGGTACATTAATAGGATATGCAGTTTCAAAGAACAGAAGATCAAAACTTGCTTCTTACGTAAACAGCATAGCATTCTTGCCTTATTTGATGCCATCGGTTGCCGTAGGTATTGCATTCTTTGTATTGTTCTCGAACAAGTACTTTAACCTCTACAACACTTATTGGCTCCTGATTATTGTCGGTACGGTTAAATATATACCGTTTGCAAGCAGATCTTCACTGAACTCAATGTTGCAATTAAGTGGAGAAATTGAAGAATCCGCAATAATTCAGGACATTCCATGGTGGAAGAGAATGACGAAGATTATAGTTCCTATTCAGAAATCATCCATTGTCAGCGGATTCTTACTTCCGTTCATGACATGTCTGAGAGAACTCTCCTTGTTCATGCTTCTGTGTGTTCAGGGATACATACTCTCAACAACACTGGATTATTTTGACGAAATGGGTCTTTATGCATTCTCAAGCGGAATCAACTTAATCCTTATAGTAACAATTCTTGTATGTAATGCCGTTGTCAACAAAGTTACAGGCGCAAGCCTTGACAAGGGAATCGGAGGTTAAAATATGCCAAAAATTGTATTAACAGATGTAACAAAACGCTGGGGAAATTTCTATGGCGTTGATCATCTAGATTTAGTAATAGACGATTGTTCTTTCGTCACATTGCTTGGCCCGAGCGGATGTGGTAAAACAACCACACTGAGAATGATTGCCGGCCTTGAAACTCCGACATCAGGAAGAATTGAGATTGGTGACCAAGTAGTGTTTGACAGTGAGCTTGGAATTAACGTTCCGGCTAACAAACGTCATGTTGGATTTTTGTTCCAGAACTATGCTCTGTGGCCAAACATGACAGTTTATCAGAATATTTCTTTTGGACTGAAGAACATGAAAATGCCAAAAGAAGAAATAGAAGCAACAGTATCAAGAGTTGCAAAACTTGTTAAAATTGAACAGTTCATGGACAGATATCCGGCTGAATTGTCAGGTGGCCAGCAACAGAGAGTTGCAATAGCTCGTACGCTTGCACCTGACCCAGAAGTAATCTTCATGGATGAACCATTGTCCAACCTCGATGCAAAATTGCGTTTGGAAATGCGAGCAGAATTGCAGAGACTCCACCTGAACACACATAAGACGTTTATATATGTTACACACGATCAGATGGAAGCAATGACCCTTGCTACAAGAATATGTCTAATTGACAATGGCGTTCTTCAGCAGTACGATCCGCCACTGAAAGTATACGGCCAGCCTAACAATATTTTTGTTGCTGACTTTGTCGGAAGTCCGAGCATTAACTTCGTTGATGCAAACGGAACACAAAACGAAGATGGCAGTATGTCTTTAAAGGTATTCGGCGACATCGATGCAAAGTTTGATTTCAAAGAACAAACCGATTTGAACGCCTGGAGAGAGCAGGAAGCTGCAGAAGAAAAGCAGGAAGAAGAAAAAGTTGCCAAATTGGCTACTCAGAAAGGGTATGTGGAGAAAAAGAACGTCCGCGAACCTTTCCGCTACCAGGTTAACTGTGTGGATGAAGAAGCAAGAGTAAAGACAGAACCAACCGATGATAACTTTGTAATCGGTATTCGTCCTGAAACCATCAAAATATGCGAAAGCGGTGGAATCCAGGGTGAAATATACAGTGCGATGCCTACCGGTATGGAAACAACTCTTCGTATTAGAGTCGGCAACTTCATTCTCACAAGTGTAATTTTCGGAGGAATCACATACGACATAGGCCAAATGGTAAACATTAAGTTTGATGGCGATGGGATTATGCTGTTCTCAAGAAAATCCGACAAGTTAATCGGTCTTGGAACAATCAGCTTGTAAAAAAGACTTATAAAAGAGAAACGAGAGTTTAACGACCCTCGTTTCTCTTTTTTCCAAAACACCATTATGTTACGTATATTTTTTCCTATTGCCATTTGTTATATTTTTGTTTTCGCCTGATCACCGCAGAAATGGCACCGAAAAACCATATGGTTATCAGTGCCAGATTTTTTTGTCAGATATTCAATTCGAAATGTCTTTTTGCGTTTTCATAGAAAATGTTTTCTTTATCTTTGTCGCTGATTCGTGCATATTCTATTCTGCCGCGCTGAAAGCCGCATGAGTACGTATCAGTACCAAAGAAAATCTTTTCGGAACCAACTCTCTCAACAGCATACTCAATAACATTATTTAATCTGCTGTCCATGCCGGAAGTGTCTGTGAAAATGTTTCCATATTTTGCATTTTTAATTGCATCGACTTGGTCAACACAATACAGATGAGCAATTATCAGGTTCATATGCGGATATTTATCTGCGAAACTCAACATACTGGTGATTTTGTCAGGGTGCATAAGAACGAAACATTTCAATTCATTGGCAAATGAAAAAATCTTGTCTGCATATTCGAGAATGTCGTAGTTTTGTGATTTGCTCTGAATTTTTATTCCCATTACTTTCTTGTTCTTTATTTTTTCTTCAATCTGAGGGAATAACATGTCCTGTCTTGGATCCAATACAAGCCACTGATAAACTCTGTCATCAGTCTGTGCCTGTTTGAACAACAGTTCGTTGCTTTCGTAAACTTCATCCGTTCCTAATATGGCAGAGTAATATGAGAATACTCCGGCTGATATTCCGGAACTTTCGTATTCTTTCATAAGAAATTCAAAATTGCGCTTGTGAACCTCATTTTCAGGGCAATCGTTTTTAAAACCACAATTACAGTGTGTATGCATGTCTATTATTTTCATTGCTGCCACCTCATCTTTCAATACAACAATATTTTCTCATTAATCTGTCGATTTGTAAAGTAAAAAATGATTGTTTGACTATAGACCCCTACAGACTGTATAATTTTCACGGAAAGAAATGAAATCTATTCGGGGTGATCAAAATGGATTATCAATTGCTTGCTGAACAAGTCTTGTCTGTAACAAACAATGTTAAGAACAATATAACAAACTTTGCTAACGCATCGGCTCTGCTGTTTAACACATTGCCTGATATAAATTGGGCAGGGTTCTATACAGCAAATGGTGATGTTCTGGAACTGGGACCATTTCAAGGGAAGGTTGCATGCACTTTGATTCCAAAGGGAAAAGGTGTGTGTGGGACTGCTTTTGCACTTGGCAAAACAATTGTTGTTCCCAATGTTCATGAATTCAAGGGTCACATTGCATGTGATTCAGATAGTAACTCTGAAATTGTCATTCCGGTAATTGTTAATGGAACAATTATAGCTGTGCTGGACATAGACAGTACGAAATTTGACAGATTCAGCGAAGATGACATAACAGGACTTGAGTTGTTTGTTAAAAGCCTTGCAAATAGTCTTGTATAAAAAATAAGCACTGATTCCAAATTAGGTTTCAGTGCTTAAATTTTGTGTTTACTGAACTTTCTTGACGCCTATTTTTGTCATCTGACCATTCAAATCCCATTCTTTGGAATTGTCTGTGTCCTGACCAAACACGACATCTTCAGCAAGAACTTCGACTTTAAGTGTATCGAGGTTCTTTCTTATTATCTCTTCAATCATGTTGTTCCCGGAAACATACACGGTTATATTGTCCATGACCTCGAATTTGCTGTCTTTACGCATCGTTTGAATCTTGGACACTATTTCTCTCATGTATCCTTCTTCAATCAATTCTGGCGTCAAATTAGTGTCGAGAACAACTGTTATTCCGTGATCGGATGCAGAAGCAAATCCTTCTTTCTGAACCATTTCAATCAAAAGGTCTTCTTTTGTCAGTTCAGCTGTTATGTCGGAGAGTTTGAGTTTAAGAACTCCGCTGGAGTTCAATTCATCCATTGCATCATTTCCGTCAATCTCAGCCAGTATGTTTCTTATCTGTCCGAGATACTTGCCGTACTTAGGACCGATTGTCTTGAGCTGAGGCTTCATGATGTAAGTCGTGAAATCTCTGACATCAGACGTGTAGGTTACTTTTTTGACATTCAACTCATCGGCAATTACATCTGTGAAATAGCCGGGAAGAGTGAAATCAGCTTTTACGTACATGTTTGCCAATGGCTGTCTGTTCTTAATCTGAACATTGTTTCTTGCCGAACGTCCGAGAACAACCACATCAAGAACATCTTCCATCTGTCTTTCAAGTTCTGAGTTAATCATTGATTCATCAGCCACGGGGTAGTCACAGAGATGGACACTTACCGGTGCAGATTTATCAACGCTGCAAACGAGATTTCTGTAAATCTCTTCAGTCATGAACGGAATGAACGGAGCAGATATCTTTGAAAGAGTTACAAGTGCAGTATACAGAGTCATATACGCATTTATCTTGTCCTGTTCCATGCCTGGAGTCCAGAAACGTTCACGGCAGCGACGAACGTACCAGTTGGACAATTCATCGACAAAGTTTTCAAGCGCTGCTGCAGGCTCTGTTGTCTTGTATGTAGCAAGCTGTTCATCAATTGTTTTGACAAGCGAATTAAGTTTTGATAACAGCCACTTGTCCATAACTGTCAATGAAGCTTTATCCAAACTGTATTTTGACGCATCAAAGTTATCTATGTTTGCATACAGAACAAAGAATGCATATGTGTTCCACAGTGTTCCGAGGAACTTTCTCTGACCTTCGCTTACAGCACCGTCATAGAATCTGCTTGGAAGCCATGGAGCACTGTTGGTGTAGAAATACCAACGGATTGCATCGGCACCGTGCTTTGCAAGAGCGTCAAACGGGTCAACTGCATTTCCTTTTGACTTAGACATCTTCTGACCGTTTTCATCCTGAACCAGTCCAAGGACTATAACGTTTCTGAATGCTGCTTTATCGAAAATGAGGGTTGAAATTGCGTGAAGTGAATAGAACCATCCTCTTGTCTGGTCAACAGCTTCCGAAATGAAATCTGCAGGGAATGTTCTCTCAAACAATTCTTTGTTTTCAAAGGGGTAATGGTACTGAGCAAAAGGCATTGAGCCTGAATCGTACCAGCAGTCAATTACTTCAGGAACTCTGTGCATCGGTTCACCCGTCGTCGGGCTGTAGATGACTATGTCATCAATGAAAGGTCTGTGGAGTTCAACTGTTTCAGCTGCCGGATTCTTGCTGAGCTTGACTAATTCTTCACGGCTGCCTATGCAAATCTTTTCGCCGCTTTCGCTGACCCAGATTGGAAGGGGAGTGCCCCAGTATCTGTTTCTGGATATGCCCCAGTCAACTGCATTTTTTATCCAATCACCGAATCTTCCGTCTTTCATCGATGCGGGAATCCAGTTGATTGTGTTATTGTATTCCACCAGTTTGTCTCTGACTGAAGACATCTTTATAAACCATGATTCTCTTGCGTAGTAAATCAGAGGTGTATTACATCTCCAGCAGAACGGATAACTGTGTTCAAACTGAGGTGCAGCATAGAGAAGACCGCGTATCTTGAGATCTTTGAGTATTTCAGGATCTGCATCCTTTACGAACATACCGGGCCATTTTGTTTCTTTTGTCATGCAGCCCTTTGTGTCTACAAGCTGTACAACCGGGAGATCGTATCTCTTTCCAACTTCATAGTCGTCCTGACCGAATGCAGGAGCTATATGAACAATACCTGTACCATCAGTCAAGGTGACATAGTCTGCACAAGTCACATAGAAACACTTCTTCGGAGGGACATAATCAAAGAGTGATTCATATTCCTTGAATTCAAGATCTTTTCCTTTGTAGTGTTCCTCAATCGTGTATTCTGTCTTGATTACTGAGTCCACAAGAGCTTCAGCCATGATGTAATGTGTATCTTCTGTTGCGAGTTTGACATAATCAAATTCGGGTCCGACACACAGTGCAACGTTTGATGGAAGTGTCCAAGGAGTAGTGGTCCAGGCGAGCAAATATGTGTTATCTTCACCTTTAACTTTGAACTTGGCAATTGCAGATCTTTCTTTTACGTCTTTATATCCCTGAGCCACTTCGTGTGAAGCAAGAGGTGTTCCGCATCTTGGGCAGTAAGGAACTATTTTGTGTCCCTCATAGAGAAGTCCCTTGTCCCAGATCTGTTTCAGTGACCACCATTCTGACTCTATGTAACTGTCATCGTAGGTAACATAAGGATGATCCATGTCAGCCCAATAAGCGACGCTGTTTGAAAAATCTTCCCACATGCCTTTATATTTCCATACGCTCTCTTTACACTGCTGAATGAACGGAGCCATTCCGTACTGTTCAATCTGTTCTTTTCCGTTAAGACCGAGTTTCTTTTCAACTTCAATTTCAACAGGAAGACCATGGGTATCCCAGCCTGCTTTTCTGATGACATGCTCACCTTTCATGCAGCGATATCTTGGATACAGATCCTTGATAACACGTGTAAGAACATGGCCTATATGAGGTTTGCCGTTTGCTGTCGGCGGGCCGTCATAGAAAGAGAAGTCCGGGTTGCCTTCTCTCTGTTCATCACAAAGTTTGTTGATACGATTGTCCATCCAGAATTTGACTATCTTTTTCTCTGATTCGACAGCATTTCTGTTTGGCGACACTTTTTCGTACATGTTTTTTCCTCCAAAAAAATATTCTCCGCCACCGCATAGTGCGGGACGGAGACATGAATATCCGTTTAACCACCCGACTGCATACTGCATATGCTGCACATTTTTACGGTCTGCTTCCGTCATTTCTTACTGAGGTTCAGAAATGCAACTCGGGAGTGATTTTCGATTATACGTCCTCTGCTGATATCCCACCGTCATCAGCTCTCTTTGAAATTCGTGTATAACTACTGTCTCCGTCATAGTCTTTTGGCGTTACCCGAGTATTATATACTCCAAATAATATGGTGTCAAGCAAAAACGCGATAAATAAATAATTGCGCGCTATTATATTGCAACACGGGTGTATTTTTGGTAAAATTCAAAGTACAATCATCAGTGGATGCATGGAATAATAGGAAGTGTTTTTGATGGATCATTTAATAGCGGAAAAGATTTCGTCAATATGCGAAATCAAAGAGAATTATAAACTATCCAACATATCTTCATTCAAAATAGGCGGAGAAGCAGACATTGTTGCTCTGCCTGATTCCATTGACAAATTGTCTTCGCTTGTCAAGTTCGCAGAATCCCATAAAATTCGTTACAGGGTTGTAGGAAATGCGAGCAACGTTTTATTTTCTGATGAAGGATTCAGAGGAATCATTATAAAGACGAGCAAAATGAACAAAATATACTTCAGAACCAATGAAACTCTTGTCGAGGCAGGTGTTCCTGTCACTAAACTTGCCATGGAAGTCAGTAAGTACTCCATGTCAGGGCTGGAGTTTGCATACGGCATACCCGGAAGCCTTGGCGGAGCTGTGTATATGAACGCAGGTGCCTTTGGCGGGGAGTTTTCCAACATAATCAACTACGTAAACGTTCTGGTTCCTCACAAGGGAATAGTCACAATCGAAAAAAAGAAGTGCGAATTCGGGTACAGAGACAGCTGGTTCCAGCATAACAATTGTATAATAGTGGCTGCGTCGCTTAGTCTCACTAAGGGAAACAAGGCGGAGATAGATAACAAGATGAACAACTACATGTTCGAGCGAATGGAAAAGCAGCCGCTTGATAAACCAAGTGCAGGAAGTGCTTTCAAAAGGCCTCACAATGCCTTTGCAGGGCAGCTAATTGAGAATGCAGGCCTTAAAGGTATGACTGTAGGCGGCGCGAAAGTTTCTGAGAAGCACGCAGGATTTATAATCAACGACAATTCTGCCTCAAGCAAAGATGTTATGGAGTTGTCTGAAAGAGTCATAGAAATTGTCAAAGAAAAGTTCAATGTTCAGCTGGAACGCGAGTTTGAATACATAGATTAGGAGTTGATTGGGTTGTCATTTTCTTACGACGTAAAGAATACAATATCCACTCTGTTCCCGGACGGAAAAGCAGAAGCTGACTCCGAACTCATGGGAATGGTAATGTATGCAAAAAAAGCAAGCAGAGATTCCATAATCTTTGCTACCGACGTTGCATCCGTTTCCGATGTGTTTTCCGGTCTTATTCTGGCGACTTTTGATATTTCTGCAGTCCCGCAGATTATATCAATGGGTGAAGAAAAATACCAGTACAAGACTCTCCTGAGTCCTGATGAATCGAGAATGGTATTCAATTATTTCTGGCATGACGGAAACATGAGAATAAGGCCATCAATGGTCAAAAGCGACAAACAAAAATCAGCATTTGTCAGGGGTGCTTTCATGTCTTGTGGATACGTAAACCCTCCAGAAAAGAACTATTCGATTGAATTCAGGTTCGACAATGCAGATATAGCTGTGGATTTTGCCACATTTATGGCAGATTTGTTCGAAATGCCTAAGCTGACTGTCAGAAAAGGCGATCAGGTTGCATACTACAGAAGCGGTAATATCGTAGGTGACATCTTGTCATACATAGGCGCCAAGAGTGAAGCTTTCGCAGTTATGAACACTCAGGCATATAAATCAATAAGAAACGAGCAGAACAGACAGACTAATTTTGAAGTTGCAAATATTTCCAAGCAGACTTCTTCATCTATAGAACAGATAGAAGCTATTGAATGGCTTATCAAAAACAAGAAGTTCAACAAATTGTCTCCTCAGCTGAGAATGACATCAAAACTAAGACTGAACAATTCTGATCTACCTCTCAGTGAACTCGCTTCGCTGGAAACTCCACCTGTATCAAAATCTCAGGAGAGCAAAAGATTAAAACAAATTGTAGAATTCAGAAAAATAATCGAAACCAAGCAATAACGGGAGAAAACATGTCATTTTGTCATCTTCACCTCCACAGTGAATACAGTCTTCTTGACGGCGCCTGCAGGATAGAGGACATCGCAAAAGCCGCATATGATAACCATATGTCTTCGGTGGCAATCACCGACCACGGGGTTATGTATGGGGTCGTAGACTTTTGGCTTGCGTGCAAAAAGTACGGTGTCAAACCGATTATCGGATGTGAAGTATATGTTGCACCTGGTTCTTTGAATGACAGAAAAGATCAGAGAAGATATCACCTTATCCTGCTTGCAAAAAACGAAACCGGGTATAAGAACCTCATATACATGGTTTCCAAGAGTTTTACGGATGGTTTTTATGTAAAACCGAGAATCGACATGGAACTGCTAGAAGAACACCATGAAGGGCTCATTTGTATGTCTGCCTGCCTTGCCGGATATATCTCGCAGATGGTTGCTGCTGGCAACTACGAAGAGGCAGAAAATCATGCTGTCAGAATGGACAGATTATTCGGGCGCGGCAACTATTATCTCGAACTGCAGAACCATGGAATTGCAAGACAACAGGAAGTGAACGATTTTATTAAAGTTATCCATGAAAGACACGGAATTCCAATGGTGTGTTCCAATGACGTTCACTACCTAAACAAGAGTGATGCGGATAACCAGGCCATGCTCATGTGTATCCAGACCAACAGCCGTTTCTCGGATGGAAGACCTCTCGGATTTGAAACCGATGAGTTCTATTTCAAGAATGAAGAACAGATGAGGGAATTGTTCGGCGCATATGAAGATGCAATTGAAAATACTCAAAAGATTGCAGACATGTGCAATTATGAATTTGACTTTTCACACCTGTATCTGCCAAGATTTAAGCCAGATACGGGTGAAGATCCTGTTGCTTATCTGAAGAGACTTGCTTACGAAGGATTCAAGAAGAAAACTGACTCAAAAGAAATAACTTATACAAATGTTAAGAACGAAAAAGTGTATCTCGAGCGCATAGAATACGAACTTTCAGTCATAGAAAAGATGGGGTATTCTGAATACTTCCTCATTGTGGCGGATTTCATAAACGCAGCAAAGTCAATGAAGATTCCTACCGGTCCCGGAAGAGGATCTGGTGCAGGTTCGCTAGTAGCTTATCTTATTGGAATCACGGATGTTGACTCCATAAAATTCGATTTGATGTTTGAAAGATTCCTCAATCCCGAAAGAGTCAGCATGCCGGACTTTGATACAGATTTTGATTATGAGCGCAGAGATGAGGTAATCGAATATGTATCGCAGAAGTATGGCAGAGACAGGGTTTCGGGCATTATAACTTTCGGAACACTTGCTGCCAAAGCAGTTGTTAAGGATGTCGGACGTGCTCTCGGAATGGGGTATTCAGAAGTAGATAAAGTAACCAAGGCCATACCAGATGGACTTCATGTTACACTTGACCTGGCACTCGAGGGAAAACTGGGTGAAATGTGCAGAGAGAGTCCTGAAGTCGAGAGGCTGATAAGCTTTTCGTTGGCCCTAGAAGGAATGCCAAGACACGCATCTGCCCATGCTGCAGGTATAGTCATAACAGATAGACCTGTCTATGATTACGTTCCGATGACAACTGGAAACGGTATGGTGTTGACTCAGTTCCCGATGGAGACTGTTGCAAAACTCGGACTTCTTAAGTTTGATTTTCTCGGACTGAGATACCTGACAATTATTGACGATACTGAAAAGCAAATCCGAAGGTTTGAACCTGACTTTGACATCAAAAGAATACCATTCGATGACAGTGAGACATACAAATTCCTTTCATCTATGCAGACCGACGGCGTATTCCAGCTCGAATCCGCAGGAATGAAGAAACTATTGGCTCAGATGAAGCCCGCTTGTCTTGAGGACATAATCAGTGCAATATCCCTGTACAGACCGGGACCGATGGACTCAATACCGATGTTCCTGGAAAACAGACTGCATCCGGAGAAGATTGTGTATAAGCATGAGATATTGAAAGACATACTGGAAGTGACTTCTGGCTGCATCATTTACCAGGAACAGGTTATGCAGATATGCAGAGCCGTTGCAGGATTTACTTTCGGAAGAGCTGATGTAATAAGGCGAGCAATGTCAAAGAAAAAAGCAGCCGAGATGGAAAAAGAAAGACATGCTTTTATATACGGAGACAAGGACGAGAACGGAAACGTTCTCTGTGTAGGTGCCATTGCAAACGGTGTGTCTGAACAGACTGCCACCGAAATATTTGACGAAATGTCTTCCTTTGCAAGTTACGCATTTAACAAGAGCCATGCGACTGCATATGCATTTCTGTCATACAGAACGGCATATCTGAAACGCCACTATCCATGTGAATATCTTGCATCACTGCTTACTTCCGTCATGGGCAATTTGAACAAGACTGCAGTATATCTGGAAGAGGCAAGGAAAAATAACATTGCCGTTGCAGGACCGGATATCAACGAAGGATACGAAAAGTATAGTGTGGTATTGAAAGATGGTATAAAATCCATCAGATTTGGGTTGCTCGGAATAAAGAATGTAGGTCTTCCGTTCCTTCAGGCAATCATAAGAGAAAGAGAAGAAAACGGAAAATTCAAATCATTTACAGATTTCATCAGCAGAATGATTGACAAAGATATAAACAAGAGACAGGTTGAGTACCTTATTAAGAGCGGAGCATGTGATTCACTGGGACAGTTCAGAAGCCAGCTCTTGTGCGATTACGAAGAAATCATAGATAAATATGCAAGAAGAGCTAGGTCAGCAGAGGATGGGCAGGTGGATTTCTTCTCAATTGCCGAAATGACAGATCATACCGATGACGAACATGTTTATCCTGACCTTCCGGACATCAGTTTGAAAGAAAAACTGCTCCTTGAAAAGGATGCCACAGGAATGTTTTTCTCAGGTCATCCGATTGACAGCTACTCACAGCATTCAAAAGTACTTAAAACCGTTCAGATAAGCGATATCAACAATTCATTTTCGGATGAAGAAACACATTTGTTCAGGGATGGACAGATGGTGACCATTGCAGGCATTGTGTCTCAGAGAGTTGACAAAAAGACAAGAAGCGGCGAGCCGATGGCTTTTGTAACGATAGAAGACAGATATTCTGAAATAGAATTGGTCATTTTTCCGAAAGTGCTTGATAAGTGCAGACAGCTTCTGCTTGTTGACAATCCGATTGCTGTTATGGGCAAGATAAGCCTGTCTGATGAAAACATTCCTAAGATTCTTGTTGAAAAAGCAATACAGCTTCTTCAAAATTCCAAAGATTATGTTGAACATGAACCTGTCAGCACGCAGGAATATACTTCAACTGAGTTGAAGAATAAAGAACCGGAACAAGTGAACACAGAAGCAGAGAAGCTTTACCTGAAGCTTGATACTTCAAATGACAAATTGATGGAAAGATTGTCGACCATATTGGGATTATTCCCGGGTAGGACGCTCGTGACAATTTATATTGAAGACTCAAAAAGAATAGTCAAGATGCAGGGTGGAGTAAGCATCAATCCAACCATGATTGAATTATTGAAAAGGATTCTCGGTGAAGAATCAGTCATAACAAAATAGCAGAAGAGGAGAGGTTTGAGCCTCTCTTTTTCATTGGTGCCTGTATTTTCTTATTGATAAATTTATTTTTGAAGAATATAATGTGAGTATAATATAGTGGGAGGAATGCGCTTATGCAGAAGAATGACGAATTAGCTCCTTATCTGTTTCATCAGGGAACCAATTTCAATGCCTATGAATGGCTCGGCTGTCATATCGAAAGACCTGAAGGCAAATACAAATACACTTTTAGAGTTTGGGCGCCAAACGCAAGACAGGTAAACCTTGTAGGCGATTTCAATGGATGGACTGATTCAACTCCTATGGATAGATGTGATGATGGTACGTGGTACACGGAAATCATAGCAAACGATTCATACGAGGGAAACAAATACAAATACAAGATTTTCTCCCGCAAAAAAACGACCATGAAAGCAGATCCATACGGATTCTTTTCGGAAAATCTGTCGGATACAGCTTCAATCATATGGGACATAAACAACATCGAGTGGTCTGATGACGAGTGGATTCAGAAGAGATCTGTTCCGTTTGATGGTTCATCATCTCATTTCTATCACGCACCTGTCAACATTTACGAGATGCACCTCGGTTCATGGAGAACAAGGGACGGGCAGTCAAACATCGGCGGTCACAACTATCTCAACTACAGAGAAATAGCTCATGAGCTGATTCCGTATCTTAAAGAGATGAACTATACACATGTTGAGTTTATGCCTTTGGCGGAACATCCATACGATGGATCATGGGGATATCAGGTAACAGGGTACTATTCACCCACTTCCAGATTTGGAACTCCTCAGGATTTTGCATACCTTATCAATGAACTGCACAGAGCTGGTATCGGTGTAATAATGGACTGGGTTCCGGCTCATTTCCCGAAAGATGAACATGGGCTTATAGATTTTGACGGTACTCACCTGTATGAATATCAGGGCAAGGACAGAATGGAACACAAGGGTTGGGGCACCAGATGCTTTGATGTCGGAAGGCCCGAAATTCAGTCATTTTTGGTGTCAAATGCATTGTTCTGGATGAGAAAGTATCACGTTGACGGACTCAGAATAGATGCTGTAGCCGCAATGCTTTATCTGGACTTTGATAAAAAGCCCGGCGAATGGGTTCCGAATGATGAGGGCAATAACCACAATAAAGAATCAATTGCCTTTTTCAAAAAACTGAATACAGCAGTTTTTGGAGAATTCCCGTATGCACTCATGGTTGCAGAAGAATCAACGGCATGGCCAATGCTTACAAAACCCGTGAGTATGGGAGGCCTGGGATTCAACTTCAAATGGAATATGGGATGGGCTAACGACATGTTCGAATATGTCAAGACCGATCCGGTATTCAGAAAATATCATCACAGCAAGCTGACATTCCCGCTAATGTATGCATTCAGCGAGAATTACGTGCTCCCGGTATCACATGATGAAGTAGTCCACTGTAAGAAGTCACTACTTGATAAAATGTTCGGCTCATATGATGAAAAGTTTGCGTGCATGAGAGTCTTCCTGACATACATGATGACTTTGCCTGGCAAAAAACTGTTGTTCATGGGATCCGAATTTGCTCCTTTCAGGGAGTGGGACTATACCAACCAGCTTGAATGGTTTATGCTTCAGTATCCCAACCACAGAATGATGAGAGAATTTGTCAAGGATTTGAACGGAGTGTATGTTTCAAGCAAGCCGCTATACGAAATTGATGACAGCTGGGACGGGTTCCAGTGGATTGAAGCAGATCAAAGCGACTGGAACACTCTGGCATATCTGAGGAGAGATTCACAGGGCAACGAATACTATGTTGTTTTGAACTTCTCACCTGAAGACAGGAAGGATTACTATGTAAAAGTTAATCACTCCGGAAGATATAAAGTGATTATTTCATCCAATGATGCAAAATACGGTGGATGGATTAAGAAATTCAATCAGATTAGGTCGAAGAGTTACAGAGAGAATAAACAATGGCACCACGGAATCAGATTTGATTTGCCGTCATACGGAGCCTACATTATAAAACTAGTTAAATGACAGGAAGGAAACGGGAAGATGTACAGAAAGAAAGAATGCGTCGCCATGCTTCTGGCAGGCGGCCAAGGCAGCAGACTTTACACATTGACTGAAACGATGGCCAAACCTGCGGTTCAGTTCGGAGGAAAATACAGAATCATAGATTTCCCACTGTCAAACTGTGTCAATTCAGGCATTGATACAGTTGGTGTATTGACTCAGTATCAGCCACTTGTGCTCAATGAGTATATAGGCAACGGAGAACCGTGGGACCTGGATAAATCTTCAGGAGGCGTTCATGTTCTTCCTCCTTATCAGGGAAAGAAAGGTTCTGACTGGTATAAAGGAACAGCTAATGCGATATATCAAAATATTAACTTCATAAAGAGATATTCTCCGAAAGTTGTTTTGATTTTGTCCGGCGACCACATCTATAAAATGAACTATTCAAAAATGATAAGGGAGCATATAAGAAACAACGCCGACTGCACAATAGCAGTTCTTACTGTTCCGATGGATCAGGCTAAGAGATTCGGTATTCTGAATACAGACAAAAACAACAAGATACTTGACTTTGAAGAGAAACCAGCCAATCCAAAGAGCAACAAAGCTTCAATGGGTATTTACGTATTCAGCACGGATGTCCTGATTAATTATCTTGTAATGGATGAACAGGACAAAGAATCTTCAAACGATTTCGGAAAGAATATTATTCCGAAAATGCTTGCAGACGGAAAGAAAATGTATGCGTACGACTTTGAAGGATACTGGAAAGACGTAGGAACAATATCCAGCCTCTGGGAATCCAACATGGATCTTCTAGGCAAGAATCCTGCATTCAACCTTTTCGATAAATCGTGGAGAATCTATTACAGACATGAACAGGAACCTCCGCAGAGGATTAATGCCGGTGCTGATGTACAGAACTCCTTTGTAACTGAGGGATGCAACATTTCAGGCAAGGTATATAACTCTGTGCTTTCAAACGGTGTTATCGTTGAGAAAGGCGCTATGGTAAAAGATTCAGTTATCATGAGCGGAGTTGTTGTTAAGAGCGGTGCAGTTGTTGACTTCGCCATAATTGACCATGATACGGTCATAGATAAAGATGCCGAAATCGGTGACGGCAAAGATAACAATAAATCCCCCATAGTACTTGGAGCAGATCTTGTCATACCTAAAAAGACAAAGATAACCGGAAACATTATTGTTGACCATGATAATTTTAACGAAGTCATCGGGAAAGGAGAGAACAAATGAATACTTTAGCAACAGGTGTTATTTTTTCAAACATTCATGACAGTTCACTTCATGACCTTACCCGTATGCGTTCTACAGCTGCAATTCCGTTCGGATGCAGGTACAGACTTATTGACTTTGCACTCTCAAACATGGTCAATTCCGGAATATTCGATGTAAATATAATCACTCACAATAACTATCATTCATTGATGGACCACATCGGAAGTGGTAAAGACTGGGATCTTGCCAGACGTTCCGGCGGTGTTCGTTTTCTGCCTCCCTTTATCACTGCATATGCAAACGCAGAAAACAGCCTGTACACAACGAGGCTTGAAGCTCTTGAAAGCGTAAACTACTCAATCTCTTCGTTTAACAGTAAATATGTTATCCTCAGTGACTGTGATGTCGTATGCAATATTGACCTTAAGGAAGTGCTGGATAAACACATTGAATCTGAAGCAGATGCAACATTTGTGGTCAAGAGAATCAAAGCAAACCCTGAAATGGCAAAACACAGCATATTCATTGATTCTGACAAAAAGGGAAATGTGACAGGATTTACATACAAGCCCGACATGTTTGACAAAGAGGCTGATGCAAGTTTGAACATAACCGTTATAAACAGAAGCTATCTTCAGGAAATTGTTTCCGAGGCAATCTCTCACCACTACTGGAGTCTCACAAGAGACATATACATGAAAGATGTTTCGAGAAAGAAATACAAAGTTTTCAAATACAAAGATCCGGTTGCTGAATTCACTTCGTTCGAAGATTATTTCAATGTCAGCATGGATTTAATAAAGAACGAAAAATTCTTCAATCATCTGTTTGGAAATCCGGACAGACCGATTTACACAAAAATAAGAAACTCTGCTCCAACATATTTCAGCAAGAATTCCTATGTAAAGGATTCCCTTATAGCTGATGGATGCGTAATTGAAGGATCAGTTGAAAACAGCATTCTGTTCAGAGGTGTCAAGGTTGGTAAAGATACAGTTGTTATGAACTCTATTCTTTTCCAGGACACTTTCACGGGAGAAAACGTTACCCTCCAGTATGTTGTATCAGACAAGGATGTTGTGATCAGAGACGGAGTAAGCATTTCAGGCCACAGTACAATGCCTGTATACATTGAAAAAGGACGAATGCTGTAAACATGGTAAAATC
>JAILLB010000121.1 GCA_024693345.1 Clostridiales bacterium | reverse complement strand
AGAAGTTGCATTCTCGGGCAGACGTATCAAGCGTGGATTGTATCAATCAAGCAATGGAACTATCATCAATGCTGATGTAAATGGAGCAATGAATATTGGAAGAAAAGCAAATGAAAAAATCTTTGACAATATCCAAGATTTTTCCTACCTAACAAAAACCATATCCATTTGTGAATTCTCAGATTTGAATCCATCATCAAAGCATCACAAAGCAATTGCGATGGCATAATTAGACAATAAAACGTATTTCCTGTAATAAGGAGTAGCGGGTGTGTGTCCACCCTGTGTTCGGGCGAAGATAATCTAGCCCTTCACGAAGCTCGTGACTTTAGATATGAGTGGTTCACAATCACAATGTGTTTTCCTCTGAAATAGCATACATATGATGCTGCAGGATATACTGTCAATGATGTCCCGCCAATGATGAGGACTTCCGCATCGCTTATGGCTGCCACAGATTTCTCTTCTGCCTTATATGGCAGCTGTTCCTCATATAGAGTGACATCACATCTGACCACGCCTTTCTTGTTGCTATTGTTTATGTATAGTTCATTTTCTTCTTTCGATGTGAAAGTACTATTGTTAGAGTCGAAACAATAACAACTGCAACACCGCATACAATGCAGATAATCAATATATTGTTTGTTGGTGTGACTTCTCTATCCGGTCTTTTCTCAACAAAATCCAGAAAACTGATCCTACCTCCGTAAAGAGGCTCACCATGTTCATTATAATTGTAGTTATACGAAGTGGTGTATGAATAATATTTTTTGGCAAGATTTCGAAAATCCTTTTCCGTGAAAACGATACCTTCGGAATAAATATCCCCGAAAAATTCAACAAATATACCATCATCTGTCACAAGATACTCAACAATACCATCTTGTGAAGTTGTTCCGTCAAAACAATATATTTCTTCAATGGAATATACTTCACCATCATATACAATTTTTGTCTTCCCTTGTGATAACTCATTAATGTAGAATGGTGCATCAATTTCTTTTGCAGCATTTCCAGTAACTAGCGGAGCTCTGCCAATCTTAACACTTCCGTCGTCACTGACAACCTTTCTGACTTTAATGATTTCTTCGCCGAAAATAACATAACTGGAAAAGTACTTTTTTTCTATATCGCGAACACTTGACAAGAACTCTTCAAATGGCTTGTTTGAAATATTCCAGAACACCCATTCTCTAAGTTTCATTATTGGATAGCCACTAATGTCACTTTTACTAATGTTTGAGTTGTAGTAGTTCTCGTTTAGCAAATCACTGATTTCAGAATCTGTCAGTTGATTATCGAATAGATATTCCAAGTCATCATAATTGTCACTCTCTTGATCAGCAAAAATGTTCAAACAACATGATATTACTATCAAAACGATAATAACGCTTGTCATTATTCTTTTCATTTTCATGGCCATTCCTTTCTGCCACACACAGGCACAAAATGAAAGCTACATTGGATGATGTAAATCATCTATGAAGCCCCCACCTCAGTGCAACCTGGTGGCGGGTAGTTCGCACTTTCAAACATGAAGCTGAGAGAAGACATGTCCTATCGGAAGATTTATTTCCAGATCATTGATGGGGTCCAGTCCGTATTGAAGGTGTTCCTTGTTGATTATGACGATGTGCTTGCCCCTGAAATAGTTTACATATGAAGCAGCCGGGTACACAGTTAAGGATGTACCTCCAATGATGAGAACTTCAGCGTCACTTATTGCTGCCACGGACTTCTCCACTGCTTTGTACGGAAGCTGTTCTTCATACAGCGTCACATCACATCTTACCATTCCTCCGCAGCTGCATTTCGGGATTGGTGCTTTTGAATCAAATATGTAATCCGGTCCATACTCTTTCCCGCATCTTGAACAGTAATTGCGCAGTGTCGTGCCGTGAATTTCATAAACTCTGCGGCTTCCCGCCTTCTGATGCAGGCCGTCAATGTTCTGTGTTACAACCGCTCTCAGTTTGCCTGCCTTTTCCAGCTCTGCCAGATACTTGTGAGCAGCATTGGGTTCAATGTTTCTTGTATCCATCTTTTGTCTGTAGAATTCAAAAAACACTTTCGGCTCGTTCGCAAGACAGCTGTGGCTCAGCAGGTATTCGGGTCTGTATTGATCAAACCTGACATCGTGCTGATTATACAGTCCGTCTTTGCTTCTGAAATCCGGAACACCGCTCTCGGTAGATACTCCTGCTCCTCCGAAAAACACTATGTTGTCTGACGAATCTATTATTTCCTGAAGTCTTTTGATTTTCTCTTCCATAAAGTGCCTTCCTACAGTTGTGACATATCAGAAATGCTTTTTTGAATTTCGTCGAGCAAAAACGAAGCACAAAAATGTGGAACCGATGTAAAGAATGCCCCTTCTCCAAAATTCCTCTCAATTATCTTATAGCAAGCACTTGCTTTATATGGGGTTTTGCCTTCCATTACTGCACGAGATGCCGGAATTTTCCCATTTGTGGATTTTGATTCATACAGAATCAGACCTTCACAACCTTCGAGCAGAAAATCTATTTCAAGGTGATTTCCTCCATCTGCATAATAGTAGAGAGGAAATCCGGCCTTACTGATGAATACACCAGATAAATTCTCGTATAAAGCTCCTTTTCTCGAATCGAGATTATCGCTCAAAAAATCTCTCAAAGTAACAATCGGATACATTGCCATCAGCAGACCCGGATCGCTAATAAATGCCTTGAAGTATGTATCTTCTGCATTCAGTGAAAGAGGTCTTTCAAGTGCCTTTACATTATGACATCTCAGAACCAGTCCGGCTTTTTCGAGCCATTCAAATCCCCATTCAAATTCAGAGGCTCTTCCACCTTTTTTGATTTCAGAATACTTAAATTTTGTAACATCCTGCTCTCTTGCAAGTTGTCTTGGTATTGAATCAAAAATCATGTTCAGCTGATTTTGGAGACGGTAATCTATTTCTTCGTTTCCGTTTTCATCCACAAATCTGCCGAAATCACTTCTGTAATCCGTAATCAGTCTTTCAAGTACGTTCCTAGCTTCAATGTAGTTTCTGTTTGACTCAACAAACCTGGTAACAACCTCAGGCAAACCGCCAATTGCCATGTAGTCCTTTATGAATCCTCTGTAAATACCGGAAGTAAACTCATCCAATTCGCTCTTGCTTGTTGTGTGTTTCTTCAATTCAGCAATCTGCTCATCTGAAACTCCGTTTGCCCATAAGAATTCCTCAAAATCAAGACTGGTCATTTTTAAATATTCTTCATAGCCTGTTGGTATGCTGATTTTTTGCTTTCTTCTGTAGTTGATTACACCGAGTAGTGATCCAGTGGCGATGATGTCATATCTGCCGTCCAAAGCAAAGCTTTTCAGAGCCGTTCTTGCCAATGGGCAATCCCCGATTTCCTCAAATATGAGAACCGTATCATCCAGTCCAAAATTCTTATCTATAAAAAACAAACTCGCCTTTCTTACGATTGTATCAACGTCAAGATCTCCGGAGAATATTTCTCTCAGTTTTTTGTTATATCTGAAATCAAAAGTGATGACGTTTTTGTAATTCTCCCTCGCAAACTTGTCAACAATATAGCTTTTTCCGACTTGCCTTAATCCTTCGACAATCAATGGTTTGTGGTTTTTTCTTTTTTTCCATTCAATCAGACTATCATATGCTTTTCGTTTCAATTCCATAATCATTCCCCCTGTTCGCTTCAATTGTATCATTTTTTCGTAAAATGTCAATATTTACACTTTACGAATTCGTTTTGTGTGTTATTTTACACTTTACGAAATTTTTAAACATTTTTGTCAGTGAAACACTCATTGACGCATGTACCTTCAAACACATATAAACAAAATCCCAAATATGCAAAAAACACGAAAAACAAGCATATTTGATGTTGAATTGACCTGCCGCAGATGATATAATTTCATGACTTTGAACAAAGGTGGATTTAATCATGTTAAATCACTATGAATACGCAAAAAAAACTTTCCAGAGATTCCTGGATATAGGAATCGATAAAATAAACTACGATGACCCGAAGGCGTATAACTACCTCAACATCGTACCCCTCAACAGCATTACTGAAGACGGCACTTTTACATCCGGTGGATACGGACTTTACGGAGCTACACTTTGGAGTACTTACTACATGAAGGACTTCAAGTATTATCACGACGAATCTGTCTTGAAAAAAGCTCTTTTGGTTTTGGAAAAGTTTGAAGAATATATCTATCCTGACGGGTCTCTTGATAACTATCTGTCTAACTATCACGACCCTGCACAGTCAGCTTTTACAATACTGAATCTGTCTGAGGTTTTATATTACTGCTTCAACAATGCAGGGGACACAGAACTTGAGAAAAAACTCAAAGATCTGGTCAGCAGCCAGATAACAAGAATGGCAAAAGCAGTCTGCACTCTCGGATTCCATACTCCGAACCACAGATGGGTTATGTGTGCCTCTCTGTCATTTGCCGCAAAGTTTTCAGATGATCCTGCAATCCAGCAAAGAATAGACAAATTCTTTGCAGAAGGAATAGATTGTGATGAATACGGTGAGTTCACTGAAAGATCCGCCGGAACATACAGCGTAATCTGTGATAACGCCTTTATATACTATTCCCTGTTTTCAAATACAACGGACAAACTCGAATATGTCAGAAGAAACCTCAATCTGACAATGAGTTACATGGAACCCGACAACACAATCATGTCGCTCAACTCAACAAGACAGGATGTCGGTTTTTCCTCGAGTACGTTCATTTATTACATCAGCTATCTGTATATGGCACTTCATGACAGCAACCCTCAGTATGCGTGGCTTGCAGACAAGCTGATGAAGGACAATGAGAACATACAGTACAACAGAACCATATATCTCTTCCTGAACAATCCCGAGTTCATAGACAGACTGGATAAAATTGAATCAGAGCCTATACCGGAAGACAGATCAATTTATCTTCCCAACAGCCTCATTTTCAGAAAATACATGCCTAAGTGGAATGCAACATGTTCTGTCATAGGCGGACCTCTTACGCCATATTTCTTCAAGTTGCAGATGGGAACACACATCATGTTCTGCAAATTTGTAAGTCCTTTCTTCGGAGATCCTCACAGCAAATTCCGTCCTCAGACACTTGAGCAGAACCCTGACGGGTCATTCACCTTGACTTCCATAGAGTCACAGGGATACCGCTCACCTCTTGAAGAGCCTCAGGGCACTCCGTTCTGGAGACACATGGACCACTCGAAGAGAGTCTGGACCAACATTCAGACCCTTGAAAGAAAGGTCACATTCCATTTTTCCGAAGATGAGACAACACTTGATGTTTCAGCAGACACAACAGACAATGTTCCCTGCAAATTCGAATTCATTTTCATGCCTGATCCGAATGCATTCTTCCTTTCAGGAGACGTAGACATGGACCTGAAAGAAGGCCGCTACGTCATAGGTGCACACGAATTTTCAGTCATATTTGGTGCAGCCTCACCTTGTATTACAATCACCGGCTGTGAAAGAAAACACAGATACAGTGAGAACATGAAAGGTTCTGACCACTATGACGGAAAGACATTCGTAGTTTCATCGACAACAATCACCCCCTGCTACAACAAATACACAATAAAGTTTGACAAAGAGCCCCATCGTAAATAATCCTATATCGGCAGCATACAACGTGCTGCCGTATTTTTTTGTCTTGCGTTGTTTGTGTTTATCTGAAATATGTGTTAAAATATTGGCAAAGATTAATATTAAACAAAGGGAAAAGACTATGAGAAAACTGACCAGAGTATTGACACACGTTTTTGTATACGCACTTCTCTTCGCGCTCCTGATTACTACAGTCAGCGCAGTTGCAGGATACGAGGGATATGAACTCGTTGTCGAAGAGACTTCCAACTTCTTCCCGGCAGCTTTGACGGGATACAAAGACGTCGCAAGCTATTTCGGCGATGAAGAAGAACACATAATTTATGCAGAGTACAGAATATGTGCTCCCGGATATATGATTTCCGAGTTTGATTTCGAACTCACATACGACGAAGATTCTCTTGAATTTGTCGAAGGAGATATAGAATACACTCCGACCGGAACAATCGGAGAGCAGACTGATGTAATCCCTGAAATATCCAAGTATGGTGAATACAGCTTTGATCCGTGGGCTGAATCCGAAACCGAAGGAAGAGGAAGAATGACCCTCCACTACATGGGTTATGCCAACGCATCAGGTGAAATGGATGAAGATATAGTCCTTGTAAGGGTTCCTTTCCAGATATATTCAAGCGACTTGGGAATGGTCAATATTGACATGCATGTAACAACACTCACGCTGTCAATCATCCCCGTACCCGGAAGTGATTTTGCGGAAAACGCCCCGACCTACGACACTCTTTTCGTTGTCGCAGACGGCATGGTCAATAAGGAATACGATGATTTGTACTCTCTTATAACCGTACTTTCACCCACAGGTGACGATTTGATTGAACATGAAGAAAAAACTCTTACAATAACAGGCACTTCGGATTTCTGTCCGGATGTTGATGCGCAGGTTGTAAAAGTCGGAGAGAATGGCATATACGTAACATTTGTTGCACCTAGAGATCTTGAAATTTCTTATCTCTCATTCAGCACGGAGTTTGAGTACAAAAAAATATCCTGTCAGGGTGCCGATTCAGTTTTAGAAAATTACGGCGG
Organism: Clostridiales bacterium; assembly: GCA_024693345.1. Taxonomy (GTDB): domain Bacteria; phylum Bacillota; class Clostridia; order Oscillospirales; family CAG-272; genus CAG-841. The sequence continues at coordinate 7,574 of JAILLB010000121.1, read as the reverse complement.
AAAATTCGACAGGATTGCACTTTCAGGTGCAGATTTCGTATTTGACAGCCCTAATCCCGTGACTGTCAAAAAGGGAGATATAATAGCGAAGTTCAAGTTTTACATAGTAGGCGAAGGTGAAACGAATATTTTCCTCCATGTCACAACTCAGAAGGGCGGACACAACGTTACCATTGACATGGGTGGATATATGGATAACATCGTAGTTGAAGTTGAAGATGGTGCAAGTCTGTATGATACCCTGCAGCCGTTCAGCACGTATACATGGACAAAAGACGGATACATAATCGCATGTTATCACACAAAGCCACTTTCTGAAATGAAGTCCGCAAGCGAATACCAGTCTGTCAGTTTTGTTGACAGAGGTTTATTTGAAACACCGGTAACAAGAGACATAACAGTATATGCAATCTGGCTAAAAGAAATAAATTTTGTGTATCCTGATATAAAGCTGCCTACAATCGGATCAGTTGATACATCGAAGCCTGAAATAACAGCGCCTTCCGATGCTCACTACACAATAACGAATTCATTCTGGTCTCATGATTATCCGGTAGAAGGGGTTGATCCGCAATATCAGGTTGAAGCTCATCTTGGTGGGAATCTTGTGCTTGGCTATTTTGCGTTGGAAGCGGATTTCGGTTACATCTTCAACTTTGACAGATACGAATTCCCAATACCCAGTGTTTCCATGCATCATCCTTTTAAAATGTTATCATTGGATACTGATTACGCGCTTGTTGAATGGCATTACGATAATTGTATTAAGAGTCAGGATGGTACACCTATTTATAGGGAGTGGACTTACAGGCCCGAATTTGTATTTTTGAGTCTGGTGTCATCGGGTGATGAGAATGTCGATGAAAAAATAGAAGAAATTGTCAAAGTAATAGGAGATGAAGATTTTTCACTTGATGATGCAGAGGCCATAAAAGCAGCCAAAAAAGCATATGACGAACTTACAGATGAACAGAAAAAACTTGTTCCTCCTGCAATTTCAGACAAACTGCTCGCATACGATGTTGCAGTCGATATAGACTCGCTGCCGATGATTGATAAGATTACACCTGACGACAAGGAAGCAATAGAAGCAGCCAAAAAGGCGTATGAGGCACTTACAGACGAACAGAAGAAACTGGTTCCGCCTGAGATAGTCGACAAACTAATGGCTTCTGAAGTCACACTAGCTGTTGTAACTTTGCCTGATTGCGACAAACTCACTTCTGCAGATAAAGATGCTGTCAAAGCCGCAATGGATGCCTTTGACAAACTGACGGATGCGCAAAAATTGCTCGTTCCGCAGGAAATCGTCGACAAACTCAAAGCGGCAGATGTGATTACAGCCATCCTTTCTCTTCCGGACGCAAACAAAATTACACCAAATGACAAAGATGCAATTGAAGCCGCAAGAAAAGCTTATGAGGAACTGACTGAAGAACAGAAAAAACTTGTTCCGCAAGAAGTGTTGGACAAACTTCTCTCTGCAGAAGAGGCACTCAAAAAAGCAGGAGGCAACTCTCCATCGGTTGTTATAATAATCGTGGTGGTAGTAGCCATAGCAGCAATCCTGATCACAGTGATTATTTTGATAAAAAAGAAAAAGAAGAAATAAAAATGAGCGGCCAACTCATGACTTTAGCCATAAGTGTGTGCCGCTTTGAAAACTAACTTTTTCATCAAGTATTATTCTCATTTTTGCGTTTTTTTCTCACAGATTTAATTATGTCTTTGACATCAGATTCTTTGTATCCAACTGAGCTTGCCCATGCCTGAGCCTCATCCATGGTTTTTTTGAATTCATCAGTGCTAGGGACTTTTAATACTTTCAGCAGCAAAGAGTCTCCATAAGTATATGCCACAAGTTTGTCGCCATTCTCAATATGCAATGATTTCCTTATGGAAACGGGTATGGATATTTGGCCTTTTGTTGTCACGGTAATAATATGAGCATCCATGATAGCATCCTCTAATTTGTAAGAATTTCTTACAATAATCATACATTATTTTGTGGTTTTGTCAATGGTCATAATGTGTTATAGGCAAAAATGTGAAATAACAAATCATAATTTAAGGGCCGTTAAGTTCAGTATTAACGGCCCTGTATTTTTATGTCTTATGTAACACTATTTCCATTGTAATTTTATAGATTTTTTCCGGTTTGTCAACCCAAAACGCACGCAAAAAAAGGAGCTGAATTAACAGCTCCCTGGATATATTTGTCTATCAGTCTTCAAGATACAAGTGAACATTGTCAAATTTCGGTTCAATCACAAACTTTCCTGTCTTGTCTATAAACCCGAATTTTCCGTTTGACTGTACAATTGCAATTCCGTCATGGAATTCAAAACCGTCTTCGAACAAAAAGTCGATTACAAGTTTTCCGGTTTTGTCAATGTACCCAACTTTGCTTCCGAGCTGGACAAGTGCAAGTCCGTCTGAGAACTGCTCACATCTGTCGTAATCAAAACCGACTGCGGTTTTACCCGTTGTGTCTATAAATCCCCATTTTCCTGCCATGCATGCAGCTATAAGTCCTTCGGATGAAGGAAGTGCATCGTCATACAGCGGGTTGACCACTATTTTACCTTCTTTGTCAAGAAAACCAATTCTCGAATTGACTTCAAACAGTGCAACGTCGTCTGTGTAGTAGTGGAGATAGTCATACTGAGCTGTACCTACAAGTTTGCCTGTCTTGTCAATAAATCCGTATTTGCCGTTGACCATTACAGATGCAATGCCGTCAGCAAATGAGAAGGCATAATCAAACTGGAGTCCTATTACTTCATTTCCCTCTTTGTCAATGTATCCGAATTTCATGTCCTTCATGACAACAGCTACTCCGTCGTTGAAGTCGCCTGCAGCATCGTACAGCGGGTTTACAACTATCTTTCCGGTCTTGTCAATGAAGCCGCACTTGCCGTTGACTCTGACCATTGCAAGATCTTCACTGAATGCATTCGCATTGTCAAATTTATTGGTGATGACCATCTTGCCGGTATTGTCTATGAATCCGAACTGGTTCATCAATTTAACAGGGACAAGGCTGTCCGTGAAATTGCCGGCTCTTTCATACTTTGGCTCTATGACATACTTTCCTGTCTTGTCGATGTAGCCGTATTTGCCGTCAACCACGACTGCTGCCAGTCCGTTGTAGAACGAAAAGGCATAGTCATACTTGGGCTCTATAACCACCTTTCCTGTCTTGTCCACATACCCGTACTTTCCATTTAACGAGACGCAGGCCAGATCTTCATGGAACCAGGTCTTTGAGTCCTCGTAGGTTATTACGTCAACTTTGCCGCTGTTACATCCGGTAAGAGATATAAGGGCGGTGAGGGTTGCCATTACGTACAGGAATACAACCAGTAAGCGCAATGCCCTGTTGGATTTGGAAATTGAATTGTTCATCGTTTATCTCCTAAACTAACACTGCCGTCAGATCAGAGGATTAATCAGCCTTTGAAAACTATTGTTTCAAATCCCATGATCTTTCCGAGTTCTTTGACGTCTTTTGTATAGTCGCCGTAAATCATTGCAAGGTGATGTCCGAAGCATCCGTCTGCCAGAGCATGTCTGAATTCTCTGGCGTCTCCGTCGAGTTTCAGATATACTGCCGGGCTGCACTCGTCATCCTTGAAGCAGCATCCCACAATTGTTCCGTGAGCAACTATCATCTTTTCGCCGTGTCTGTCGAATCTGCCTATTGTTACGTCTCTTGTCTTGTTCTCGCCGAGGTTAACCTGAACCTTTGTTCCCCATCCCTCGTGAGTGAAGCTGCCGAGTTCGTAAGGCATCTGTTCTTCGTTGAGTCCGTTCATTCTTGTTCCCGGAACTGCGTGTCTTATTTCGAGAACTTCTTCATCGAACTTTCTCGGTCCGTACATGACTCTTGTCATGCCTATGTCATCTATGAGGTCCATTCCCTTGAGGATGAGCATCGGGTTGCCCATGAATACTGACTTCTCTGACAGATACATGAGTACCATTATAGCCATCCAGACGTTGAGGTCCTCTTCACATGCTGAAGGCATTCCCTGGTCTTTCAGAAGTGCGTGTGTAAGGCAAGGTGTGCACTTGTTTGCTGCCGGATATCTTGATGCGCAGAGCTCTTTACAAGGAGTTGTGAATCCGTTGCAGTCAAATCTCTCCATCATCTTTCTGACGCCGAGATAGTATCTCACGTCCTGCTTGATCCATTCGGGCTTGTCGTTGTTCTTGTATGCGCCCTTGATCAATGTATCTGTGATTCTGTCTATTTCATTCTGGTCTACGTCCTGCATGTATGAGAATACATCTCTGAACGGCATTCTTGTGTTTCTGATGCCGTACTTTGTGAACAGACCATATGCATTTGAGTTGCTTGTGTTAACACTTACCGGGAATTCATTTGATGAAGACAGAATGAGAATCTTTGTATTTCTCACTGCTTTTCTTACCCAGAGTTTCTGGATGATATCATTGAATTCGGGGAAATCGTGAGCCATGTATCCTTCAAGGCCGTTGTCCTTGTAGAATCCCACGAGATCTATAGGTGTCGGACCTCTGTTGATCATTGCGACAGGCACACCGAGTGACTCTATTTCAGGCACTCTGTATGTGATGAGGAAGAGGTCGGTCTCCTCAATGTTCTCTCTGAGCTTATCCAGTTCAGAATCCTTTACGACAAAGCTCTCGTCGTACTCGATGTACACTGTGGGCATCAGATTTACATGTCCCTTGATGTTCTCTTCGAGTGTCTTTGTCCAGACTTTACACTGTTCGCGTCCTGTACGAATCTCATATGAAGGTTGAAGTTCTTCCGGAGTTCCTACTCTGCACGGTCCTTCCCACGCGTCGGTGTGGACCATGTTGCTGAAAACAGGCCTGATGTTTACTTTTACATCCATTGGTTTTTTCATTTGTTTTTCACCTCATATTTTACTTAATGACAGCACCCTGTCTTTTATTTTTGCCAAACCGGTTCTTCTTCTCTCGTCGAGTTCACCGGACAGATCCGTTCCGTTTAAAAAGTCAATTTCGGTCTCCTTCACCTGTTCTAGCGACATTCCGTTAAAGATATCGCAAATGCACAGGGATATTCCCTTTATTACAAGTGAGTCCGAGTCGGTTGAAACGCTTACACAATTGTTAATAAGCTTGGCTTCAACCCACAAACCTGAAACGCATCCTTCGATTCTGTTTTTTTCTTTTCTTATATTTTTGTTTTCGGAGGATATTGCCTTTGACACGAAATAGTCGTAAAGGTCAAGGTCATCCATTCCGGATATTTCTTTCTTTATTTTGTCCTGTGTATCCGTCATACGCTAAATTTCTTTAAAATCCTGTTCAGGCAGTCAAAGAAACGGGATATTTCCTCTTCAGTGTTGTAACATCCGAGAGAAACCCTTATGCATCCGTCAATGCCCAGTGCATCAAAAAGGGTGTGGGCGCACATTCTGCCCGATCTCACCGAGATGTCCGATGCACCGAGGTATGAAGTTATGTCGTAATCGGATATTCCCGGAACGGTAAATGAAGCAACCGGGATTTCTGAATCAGCTTTTCCTATGAGCCTGCACTTATCTTTTAAGTCTTCAAACCCTTCTCTGAGTTTTTTGCACAGTTTTCTTTCTGTTTCCGGTATGGCGTCTTGGTTTTCAAACAAGAAATCCAGTGCCGCACCGAAAGCGATGATTGAACCTACATCGGGTGAACCCGCTTCAAATTTCCTGTTTCCTGAAACTATAGACAATGGAGACAGCGTTTCCACTATTCCGCCTCCGTACAGAAGGGGCTCCATTGCATCTATGTGTTCTCTTTTTGCATATAGTATTCCGCACCCCGACAAAGAATACATTTTGTGCGCAGAAAAGAACAGAAAATCACATCCGAGACTTTTCACGTTTATTCTCTTATGTGCAAGAAGCTGTGTAGCATCAAGGATGGATATTACGCCCTTTTCCCTGCAGATTCTGCAGAGCTCAGTGTAATCAATCTTTGTCGAAGAAACATTAGATGCACATGTGAACACAGCCGCTTTTGTATTTGAATCAATGCTCTTTTCAAACTCGTCTGGATCTATTCCGTCATCTTTGCCCGGGGATATAACCCGGAGATGTGCTCCGGCCCTCTCAGAAGCCGTTTTAAGGGGCAGAAAGGCCGAATTATGCTCAAGTGAACTCGTCAGCACGTTGTCGCCTTCGTGCAGAACAACGGGCAGAAATGAGCGGCAGACGAGGTTTGATGATTCCGTTGCGGATTTGGTGAATATAACGTCCGACGCTTCGCACCCTATATACTCTGCAGCCCTGCTTCTCACTTCTTCTACGCGCATGCCTGCAGCATTTGAAAGTCTGTATGATGCTCTCCCTATATTCGAGCAGCTCTTTGAATAGAAATCCGACATCGCGTCAATTGAAGTTTTCAGTTTCTGTGATGTCGATGCGCTGTCAAAATATATGGAGTCTGGGTTTTCCTTAAAGAACGGAAAACTGTCCCGAAACAGTCCTGACATATTACCTCTTCAAAAGCGAGTACAAAACGTCCGACAGATCTTCCACCGTGTCGATTGACGGGTATGTCTCGTCGTCTATCTTTACATCAAGTTTCTTTTCAATGTTCATTACGAGGAGAGTCTTTTTCTTGACTATGGAGTTTGTTCCCCTGCAGTCCGTGGTAGAAAACGCATTTGAAATTTGGTTGTCCGTAAAGCCCTTGTACTCGGTCATTTTTTTCAGACTGAGTTTGGCTAAGGCAAGGATGTCGTTTTCCTTTTCATCAGGGTCGAGCATGTATCTTTCGAGAATGTATTCTCTTATGACGAGTGCAAATTCTTCCCTGTTTGTCGCCCTTAACGCTCTCTCTGCAAAATCTTCCATCAGATCTCTCTTCTTCCGTCAAGAGCTCTCATCAGTGTTGCCTGGTCCGCATATTCAAGGCTAGCTCCCACGGGTACTCCGTACGCAAGTCTTGTTGTCTTTACGCCGTAAGGCTGAGCAAGTCTGGATATGTACAGAGCGGTCGTCTCTCCGTCGACGTCGGGATTGGTTGCGATGATGAGTTCTTTTATTGTCTTTTCTTCAAGTCTTGACAAAAGCTCTCCGAGTCTTATCTGGTCGGGTCCCATGCCGTTTGAAGGAGACAGTACACCTCCGAGGACGTGGTACAGACCGTTGAATTCTCTCGTCTTCTCTATTGCAATTACCGCCTTTGTGTCTTCGACAACGCAGACAACAGTCTTATCCCTTCTGTCGTCTGAACATATGGGACAGAGATCTGAATCCGTATAGTTTCCGCACACTCTGCACGGCTTGACTTTCTCTTTTGCCTCTCTTATTGCGTCTGCAAATTCGCCTGCTTCCTCTTCAGACATAGCCATTACGTTAAAGGCATATCTCTCTGCAGTCTTTCTTCCGACACCCTTGAGCGAAGCAAATTTTTCTATGAGCTTTTGCAGCGGGTAAATGTACTCCATGGCTTAGAAGAGTCCTCCGGGGAGTCCCATTGAGCCCATAGAGCCTGTGATCTTCTGCATTTCTCTCTCGTTTGTCTCTTCGACGGTCTTGATGGCCTCGTTGACAGCTGCGATGATAATG